>CAYGQY010000029.1:0-10461 GCA_964352195.1 uncultured bacterium | reverse complement strand
GGCCGTCGGCACCCAGACGGAGGGGTAGCGATAACGGGCCACATCAAGGATGAGCACCCGGTCGCTGGGGGCGTGGAAGGCCGCCAGCGGGGCGATGTGGCCGCCCCCAGCCTGGCCGAGGAGCTTGCGGTCGTAGTTGACCACCAGCCGGTCGGAGGGTGCCGACAGGTTGGCGCGCAGCAGGGAGCGGAACGCGGCGAGATCGAGCCGGTCGGCATGGACCGCCTCGGCCCGCACCCCCTGGCTGCGCAACAGGCCGGCCAGCTGCTGCAGCGTCATTCCTTCCCGCGCCACGGTGGCCGGAGGAACCACCTGGCGGGCGGCCGGGTTGTCGAACAGGTTTTCCTGGGTCCAGAAGCGGTAGCTGCCGTAGCCGGCGGCGGGAGGGCCGGGCACCTGCAGGCTGTTGAGCACCATCACGATGCTGGCCACTCCGCAGTAGGCCAGGTTGGCCTGGGTAAGGAAGTGTTCGGCCAGGGGGCCGTAATCGGCGCGCTCGCCACTGGCCATGAGCAGGGCCTGTCCCGGCGCCTCGGGCAGGGGGATCGGACCCTCGGAGCGGGCCGGCAGCGCCGGGGCGATCAGGCTGAGGGCCGCCAGGCTCAGCAGCGGCAGGATCACAGGGGCACGGAGTGCTGGCGGGAACGGAGCCATCCAGGGAGCAGGGGCCGGCGGTGGAGCCAGAAGCGGTCATTCGCGCTCAGGGCTGCCGACAGCTTGGCGGCTTTCAGAGCGCCGCGGGTCCCCGGCCGGGGCCATCGGCATCCAGCCGGACCCGCAGAGCCGGCGCCGCCACCAGTTCCACCGTGCTCGAGGCCAGCTCGACGCTGCGCGTGCTGGCCTCGATCTCATCGAGGATGCGACTGAACAGCCGGTCTTTGGTGAAGCGGCGCTGCTGGAAATCCACCACATAGCGCAGCGTGAATTCCAGCCAGTTGTCAGTCACGACAAGCGTCACCGTGGATTCGATGCGGGCAGCATCAATCCGGTACTTGCGGGTCATCCGGCTCCAGGCCTCCCGGGCCGGTACCACGGTGCCGGCGGAGGCCTCCTCCAGGACCCGCAGCAACAGAGCCCGGGCCAGATGATGGTCACTGCCGTGGCGGATCGGGATGACCACTTCATCCCAGACATAGGGAAAATCGCCCGAGTAGTTAAATACGGGCTCCTTAAAGACAAAGCTGTTGGCAATACGAACGATCCGGCCGTTGTAGAGATCTGATTTGACCCAGTCACCACATTCCATCAAAGTCGTTCGCAACGGGCTGACATCAATCACATCACCCATGATGCCACCCAGCTGAACACGATCACCTGTGGTGTAAAACTGACCCAGGGAAATCGCCGCCCACCCGGCCACACTGGCAATCACTTCCTGCAGGGCGAAGGCCACACCGGCGCCCACCACTCCGAATACCACGGTGAGCCGTCCGAGGCTGTCACTGAACACGATCAGAACCAGCAGCAGCATCACGGCATAGCTCGCCAGTCCGATCGTCTTGCGGAGGCGATAGCGCAGATCGGAGTCCTCCAGCTGGCTGCTCAGCAGCCGGGCCAATGCCCGGCTGCTGAGCGAGATCAGCACCAGGCCGATCGCCACCTCGATCAGCCGGATCGTGGTGACGTCGGCCAGCCAGCGTTGGAGCGTCGTCCAGGAATCGGCCATCGCAGAGGGGAAGCGGCCTCACCCATCCTGTTCAGGCTGGAGGGGGCTGACCAGCACCTTGTCAACACGTTTACCGTCCATGTCCATCACCTCGAGGCACCACCGGCTCCACGGAACCTGCTCCCCCGCCCTCGGGATGTGCCCAAGCAGATGCAGGATCAGTCCACCGAGGGTATGGAAGTGTCCGTCAGGTTCCTCCTGCCGTGACCGGGCTCCCACCAGCTCACGGAAATCGGCGATGTCGAGGGCACCATCGATCAGCCAGCTGCCATCCTCACGCTGGACGATCAACGGCTCCTCCTGTTCCTGCTGGGAAGGAAGATCGCCCACGATCGCTTCCATCAGATCGTTGAGGGTGACCAGCCCTTCGATGCCACCGAATTCATCGCTGACCAGGGCGATGTGGATGCCCGTGCGCCGGAACTGCTCGAGCACCTGCAGAGCCCGGGCGGATTCCGGCATGTAGAGGGGCTCCTGAACGAGCGCCGTCAGATCCTGAAGGTCTCCGGACAGCTGGGATGCCAGCAGCGTGGCTCCGCGGATCACCCCCAGGCAGGCATCCAGGCTGCCCCGACCCAGCGGAAAGCGGGAGTGGTGGCTGGTGACCACCTGCCGCAGGCTGACCTCGATCGGCGCGGAGGCATCCAGCCAGCTGATCTCGGTGCGCGGTGTCATGATCGCCTGGATCGGGCGATCCCCGAGTCGAAACACCCGCTGCATCATCTCGGTTTCGGCCGCTTCAAGCACGCCGGTTTCGGCCCCCTGACGGATCAGGGCCTTGATGTCGTCTTCCGTGATCGCGGGTTCGGTCCTGGTTGGAACACCGAGCAGGCGCAGGGTGGTCCCGGTGGAGCAGTCGAGCAGCCGCACCAGGGGTGAGGCGAGCCGGGAGAGCAGCCGCATCGGCGGCGCCAGGGCGCAGGCGATGCGCTCCGGTGCCGCCAGGGCCATGCGCTTGGGGACCAGCTCCCCGATCACCAGGGAGAGATAGGTGATGAGCCCCACCACCAGGGCCAGGCTCACGGCGGGGGCGACCTGACTGTTCACCCCCGGGATGGCGCGGAGCAGCGGTGTGAGATGGGCGGCGAGGATGGTGCCGCCGAGGGCACCGCTGAGCACCCCGATCAAGGTGATGCCGATCTGGACCGTGGCGAGCAGTTCGTTGGGAGCTCTGGCCAGGCGCAGGGCCAGCTGTGCCGGGCGGCTGCCCTGGAGCGCCAGGGTCTCCAGCCGGGCGGTGCGCGCGGTGACGACGGCGATTTCCGCGCCCGAGAACAGCCCGTTCGCCACGATCAGCAGCAGGATCGCCACCGCATCGACGAGGAGATCTGGCACGGAGCGGTCCGGGGATCAGGGCGAGATGGACCGTAGGAGACGGATGCGGGCGCTTCGAACCTCCCGGCGCTGCGAAGCATGGGGTCGGTCGGTCGGTTGCCCGGCGGATCAGTCACGGACAGGGCCCCCAGGCCCCCGGGGCATGGATTCGACCGCAGGCCCCACGCCGGTGGGCTGCGCCGGGCCAGGTCGGACGGGCCGCGGGTGGTCATCCGAGGAACCGGGGACAGCCCTCTGGGCAGCGGACTCCCCATCCCCCTGCGGTGCGCAAGGCCGGCGGTTCAGCTCCAGGTAGTCCATGAGCGCGTCGGGGCTGAACAGGAGAGCTGGCACCAGATCGAAGCCGGCGCGACGAAGCGCTCTGGCGATCCACTGATTGCAGGTGTTCAGTAGGTTGTAGCGACCTTCGGCTGCATAAAACTGACCAGGGGCACCTGTCCCTGGCTTGAGCGCCACCAATCCCCCGGAGGCGTCCCGCGAGAAACTCGAGGCCACGAAGGCGGTCAGGGCGGCCAGTTCCTCGGTAGACAGGCAGGTGCTGATGCGTGATTCAGCCGCGAACGACCGCTCCGGAGGCGCCGTGAGAGCCACCACGTGAAGCACGCTCCCCCGGGACCGGAACAGGGCCTGAACCGCCAGTCCGGAGGTCGCCTCGTCCGCCTGGTAGTAGTCGACATCACCCCAGCCGACCTCATAGCTCTCGGCCTCAGCAAAGCGCCTCTCCAGGGCCGGGACCCTTCGGTTCAGCGCAGCGGCTGGAAGGATCAGACCCCCATGCCATCCGTGATTCACCACCGTCACCGGATGGGATCGAACCGGGCTGAGCTCGGCTTCAGGCCCGCTGGGGGGAGGTGGAGTGGAGCAGCCGGCCAGGCTCAGGGCCAGCAGCATCCTGAGAAGCTGATTCATGCCCCGAACGGCCCGAGATGGGCAGGTACACGCGTGTGCCAAGCCTGCCCAGGGCCCGGGAGGCGGTCAATGGAGCCGGCGCCGGCTCCCGGGCCCGGATCCGCGCTTAACAGAAAGTCACACTAGCCTGGTCAAAAGGAGAACGACATGGATTTCATCTTCGTGGCGCTGTACGGGATCTGTTTTGCCGTGATTGCGGGTGGGGCCTTCGCCCTGATGCGCCAGGGCATTCAGGTGGCCGACCAGAGCAGGGTTTCCAGCCGGCCGCGGCGCTCCTCAAGTCATCCGGAAGCTCCGGCCGTGGGAGAGGACGTGCTCTACGTGGACCTCAGCCGCGAGCGCCTCGAGAGCCTCTACAACCAGGCCAGCTGAAGCCAATGCGGGCCACCCCCTGACGTCCGGGGGGCCACCCAGAGATCCGACCGCCCTGTCCATCAGGTGGCCTTCGCGTCTCTCCAGCCGGCATGGGCGCCGAAACGGATGCAAAGACTGCCCTCCACCTGGGCTCTTGTGTTGGTTGCCGTGAGGACGGCCGCTGCCGCTGCGTTACACCGATTCACCTCCCAGTTGAGCCAACCCAGGGCCGGTCCTGCCCCCCTGGAGGCAAGGCCCCGGGTGTTGTTGGTTCGGCCCGACCGAGCCACTGGAGATGGCCCGGGGTTGATCGAACGCCACGATGAATTCCCCCAAAGAACTGACGCTTGCAACCGGAATCAGCCTCCGGGGCAGCCGGGCAGGAACGCCGGAGCAGACGGCTTCTGCGGATCCAGGATTCCAGCGGCCGGCAGGGATCCTTCCCCAGCCGTCAGCCTGGCGCATCCCACCAGTGCCCCCTGCTGGAGACAATCAAGACCGGCCACTCCTCCCCTCCGCACAAACCTCACCAGACCGCTTCCGTGCTAGGGAGATGGTTGATGTTCCTCCCATTCGAATCGGTATGCACCGCTCCCCCGGCACGGACGAGGGTCTCACGGTTGGTCAGCTCCTGATCAGCCTTGCCCTGATCGGGATCGTTGCCTCGCTCTGGTTCACCCTGAAGCCCGCTCCGAAGACGCGGATGCCCGCCGAGCAGTCGCATGGCGGTGCTGGATTGCGTCAGCGTGCTGGCCTGTCGCATCGACCGGGCACCTCTCCTGAGCGGTTGCTGCACGCTCGGGAAGCGGCCCCAACGGAAGGACGGGGCTGATCGGTCAGATCGAAAACGGCCGGCGGTGACCCAGGGCTGGTGGTCGCTCCATGCCGTGAGCAGACAACACTCCTCCAAGGTGGCTCAGGCGGCCAGGGCGACAGCTCTGCGGTCAGTCAATCCCTCGCCCAGCGTTGCGTGCATCGGGAGGACGAGCAATCCAACTCACCATCGGGATACTCAAAACCTGCCTTCCTGGCATTCTTTTCAATCTCGGCAGGACCATCCCCGGAGAAGGATCTGGTGGTTTTCGCCTCAGCCCCAGGACTCAAGACGAGCATGACGGCCGCCACAACCAGACTGAGAATTCGCACAGGCCTACTCTGGCTTTGTGGAGCGTAACGAGCGCGATCCGGGCTGGCTGCCGGGCTTCAAGCATTGAAACCACATTCAGGTCGCCACCCTCTGCCTGGAGCACCGAAGTCGCCCCATCCCGAATCAGCGGAGTCGACGCCCGGGCCCCGTCACGAACGCGGGCGGGTGATCGCCTGGAAGCGCGGAGAACGGGTCGGCGCGGAAAGGGGAGATGGCCTTCGTTCTCCGCCCGTCAGCTCCCGGGGAGCGTCCCGGTCAGATGCAACAGCTAGTCTCAGCCCCTCCGCAGCCGTTCGATGGCGCCCCAGCTGTCGGAAGCCCGCCTGCATGGCATCCGCTGGTTCCTCGCCGCCGGCTGGCTTCTGATCATCGCCTCACTGCTGTTTGATCCCTGGACAGCGCGGTTCACCGATCCCGGTCACCCCTGGAGTCCGCTGCGCCTGCCGGAGCAGTGCATCCCCGTGCAGGGCGTCTGCCTGAGCGAGCAGCCCGTACCGCTCGGCACAACCCTGTTCTGGGGGGCAGTGGTGCCCTCGGCCATCTTCATCCTGCTGGTGTTCGGCCACGAGTTCTGGCGCCGCATCTGTCCGCTCTCGTTCCTCTCCCAGATCCCCCGGGCCCTCGGTCGCCAACGCCAAATCGAGAAACGCAATCCGAAGACGGGTGAGCGTCGCCGGGTGCTGGCCAAGGTGCCCGCCGACTCCTGGCTGGCCAAGCACTATTCCCGGATCCAGTTCGGCTGGCTGTTCGTGGGCCTCTGTGGCCGCATCCTCTTCTTCAATGCCGATCGGCTCGTGCTGGCGGTCTGGCTGCTGGGCACCATCGCAGCGGCGATCGGCGTGGGCTGGCTCTATGGCGGCAAGAGCTGGTGCCAGTACTTCTGTCCGATGGCGCCGGTCCAGAGCGTCTACAGCACCCCATCGGGCCTGCTCACCAGCAAGGCCCACATGAGCGAACAGCCGATCACCCAGTCGATGTGCCGCATCAGCCTTCCGGATGGCAGCGAGCAGAGCGCCTGCGTTGCCTGCCAGCAGCCCTGCATCGACATCGATTCCGAACGGCTCTACTGGAGCCGGATCGGCACCCCAGAATTCGCCCTGGAGCGCTACGGCTACGTGGGCCTGGTGCTGGGCTACTTCCTCTATTACTACCTCTACGCCGGCAGCTGGGACTACTACTTCTCGGGCGCCTGGGCCCGCCGCAGTGATCAGTTCGCCCAGTTGCTCGATCCAGGCCTGTTCCTGTTCGGCCAGCCGATCGACATCCCCCGGCTGGTGGCCGTGCCCCTCGTGCTCGGCCTGTTCACCTGGTTCGGGGTCGTGCTGGGCCGGTGGATTGAGGGCCGGGCCCGGGCCGCCTCCCGCCGCGGGCCCGTGGCAGCGGCACCGGAGCTGATCCGTCACCGGGTTTTCGCGATCGCCACCGCCCTCGTGTTCAACCTGTTTTTCCTGTTCGCGGGCCGCCCCTTGCTGCGACTGCTGCCCATCTGGTTTCAGGCCCTCTTTGATGGGGCCCTGGTGGCCCTCAGCACCCTGTGGCTGGTGCGGGCCTGGAAGCGAAGCCCCGAGATCTACGGCCGCGAGAACCTGGCCAGCCGCTTCCGCAAACAGCTCGAGCGGCTCCATCTGGATGTGGGCCGCTTTCTCGATGGCCGCTCCCTGGCCGATCTCAACACCCATGAGGTCTACGTGCTCGCCAAGGTCTTGCCCGGTTTCACCAGCGAAAAGCGGCAGGAGGCCTACAAGGGAGTGGTGCGCGAGGCCCTGCAGGAGGGCTATGTCGATGGGGCCAGCAGTCTGGAGGTGCTGCAGCAGATGCGCCGGGAGCTTGGCATCTCCGACTCCGAGCACGAGCAGCTGCTCGAGGAGCTCGGGGTGGAGGATCCTGCCCTGCTCGATCCGGACAACCGCCGCAGCCTGGAGGACCAGGTCCGTCTGAACGGGTACCGGCGCTCCCTGGAACGGTTGATGCAACTGCAGAGTCGCCGGGCCGATCCCGAGGCGATCCAGTCCCTGCGGCGTTCCTACGGCATCACCCCCGGGGAGGAGGAGTGGATCCTGGGCGGACTCTCACCCGGCGCCGGCGCCGCCCAGCGCGCCAGCGCCCTGCTGCAACGGCTGCCGGAACTGATCGAAGCCTTCCGGGCCCTGCACCAGCCCTCCCTGCCGGAGCAGCCCGTCGTGCGCGCCCTGCTCACCGACCATCTGCGTCACCGGCAGGAGCTCAGCCTGCGCGCGATTCTCGAGGCCCTGGTCACCCTCCGGGAGGATCCGGCCGTGCCGGCGCTGGTGGCCGGCCTGCAACGGGTTTCGCCCCTGATCCTGCTGGAGCTGCTGGAGTCGGGACCCTGGAACGACCGCCTGCCCCCGCCCGTGCTCGAGGCCCTCACCCAGCCCACCGATCCCGCCGCCAGCTGCTCCCTGGAGGTGCCGCTGCCCGCCACGCTCCACCACCTGGAGACCCTGCTGCAGGAACGCAGCCCCCTGATCCAGGCTGCTGCCCTGTTCCTGATCGCCCGTCTCGATGCCGCTCGCGGCCGGGCTCTGGCCGAACGACAGCGGGGATCCGAGCAGGCTCCCCTGCTGCGCCGCACCGCCGAGCGGCTGCTGGACGCTGGGGAGGTCACCCCTGGGCTGGGCCAGCTTCCCGAGCTTGAAGCCCGGGTGTATCTGGCGGGAAGCGATTTCTTTCACGGCACCCACCTCGACACCCTCGATGGCCTGGCCGAGGCCTCCGAGCTGCGCCGTTATGGCGCCGGCGAGCTGATCACCGAAACCGGCGACACCTGCCGGGAGCTGCTGCTGCTGATCGAAGGGGAGGCCGTGGCCCGCTATGAGGAGGACGGTGGCTCCCGCCTGGAGCAGCTCCTGCCCGGCCAGGTGCTCGATGAACTGGAGGTGCTCACCCACAGCGCCACGCAGAACACGATCGTGGCCCAGCGCGCGGGCACCCGCCTGCTGGCGGTGCCGGTGGACTCCTTCGACGCCTGGCTGGATCATGACCCCGATTTCGCCCGGCGGGTGCTGGAGCTGGAGAGTCGCCAGTTGCAGCGGCTGATGCGATCCGTTCACTCCTGCTGAGGGCCCGGGCCGTGCCGCTGGACCTGGGCCGCCTGCTCACCGACCGGCGCGGCTGGCGGCGGGGCGACGGGCGGGGCGACGTGCTGGCCGGCGTCACGGTGGCGGCCTACCTGATCCCCCAGTGCATGGCCTACGCCGAGCTGGCGGGGGTGGCGCCGATCCGCGGTCTCTGGGCGATCCTGCCGCCGCTGCTGGTCTATGCCGTGCTCGGCTCCTCCCCCCAGCTCTCGGTCGGACCCGAATCCACCACGGCGGTGATGACGGCGGCGGCGATCGGTCCGCTGGCCGCTGGCGACCCGGCCGCCGCCGCCGGCCTGGCCAGCCTGCTGGCGCTGCTGGTGGGCCTGATCTGCTGCGCCGGGGCCTGGGCCCGGCTCGGGTTTCTGGCCGACCTGCTCTCCAGGCCCGTGCTGGTGGGCTATATGGCCGGGGTGGCGCTGATCATGATCACCAGCCAGATCGGGCGGATCAGCGGAGTGGCCCTCAGGGCGGACAGCCTGATCGGAGAGCTGCTGGAGCTGCTGGGCCGCACCGACGAGATCCATCGACCGACTCTGCTGCTGGCGGCCGGGGTGCTGATGGTGCTGCTGCTGATCGGGCGCCGCTTCCCCAAGGCCCCCGCCCCCCTGCTGGCTGTGCTGCTGGCGATGGCGAGCGTGGCCCTGTTCGGCCTGCAGGAGCGGGGGGTGGCCGTGATCGGCCCCATTCCGGCCGGTCTGCCGGCCTTCATCTGGCCCGCCGCCGTGCCCACTGGCCAGTTGCGGTTCCTGCTGCCCTCGGCCCTGGGCATCGCCCTGGTGGGCTACTCCGACAACGTGCTCACGGCCCGGGCGTTCGCCGCCCGCGGCGGCTACCGCATCGATGCCGACCAGGAACTGCTCGCCCTGGGGGCGGTGAACCTCGGCAACAGTGTGCTACAGGGCTTTCCTGTGAGCAGCAGCGGCAGCCGCACCGCCATCGGCGATTCCCTCGGCAGCCGCTCCCAGCTGTTCTCACTGGTGGCCTTCGCCGTGGTGCTGCTGGTGCTCCTGGTGGGCCGCCCCGTGCTGGCGCTCTTCCCCCGGGCGGCCCTGGGGGCGATCGTGATCTATGCCGCGGTGGGGCTGATCGACGTGGCGGACTTCCAACGGATGCGACGGTTCAAGGCCAGCGAGTTCCGCCTGGCCCTGGTGACCGTGGTGGGGGTGCTGCTGAGCGGCATCCTGGTGGGGGTGGCCCTGGCGGTGGCGCTCTCGGTGATCGACCTGTTCGCCCGCCTGATGCGCCCCCACGACGCCGTGCTGGGCTCGGTGCCCGATCGGCCCGGCCTCCATGACGTGACCGACTGGGCCGGAGCCACCACCATCCCCGGGCTGGTGCTCTACCGCTACGACGCCCCCCTGTGCTTCGCCAACGCCGAGAACTTCCGGCGCCGAGCCCTCATGGCCGTGGCCGCCGAGACCACACCGGTGCAGTGGCTGGTGATCAACGCCGAAGCGATCGTCGAGATTGACATCACCGCGGCCGACGTGCTGCGCGAGTTGCACCGGGACCTGGCCAGCCAGGGGATCGTCCTCGCCATGACCCGGGTCAAGCAGGAGCTCTATGTCCAGCTTGAGCGGGCCGGTCTGCTGGAGCTGATCGCTCCCGAGCTGTTCTTTCCCACCATCCCGACGGCGATCGAGGCCTTCCGCCAGCGCACCACCTAGCCCGCGATGTGTTGGATCAGGTCGAGGCACTTGCAGGAGTAGCCCCATTCGTTGTCGTACCAGGCCACCACCTTCACGAAGGTGTCGGTGAGGGCGATGCCGGAGCCGGCATCAAACACCGAGGTGCAGCTTTCGCCCACGAAATCACTGGAGACCACCGCATCCTCCGTGTAGCCGAGGATGCCCGCCAT
Organism: uncultured bacterium; assembly: GCA_964352195.1. Classification (GTDB taxonomy): domain Bacteria; phylum Cyanobacteriota; class Cyanobacteriia; order PCC-6307; family Cyanobiaceae; genus CAYGQY01. Next base: position 91 of record CAYGQY010000029.1, on the reverse strand, counting down.
GGGGCCTTCGCTGGCTGCTTTCATCGCCGCCTTGATGGCTTCGAAGCTGGTGGACAGGTTCGGGTCGGATGCCCACAGGTCGGTGATGTCC
>CAYGQY010000028.1:0-10639 GCA_964352195.1 uncultured bacterium | reverse complement strand
TCCCAGAGCTGCAGGGGGTGATGGGGGGCAAGTACCTGCTGGCGGAGGGGGCGCCCCGGGCGGTGGCCCTGGCCGTGCTGGAGCACTACCTGCCGCGGGGCGCCGGGGACGCGCTGCCCGGCTCCGACGCCGGCGCCGTGCTGGCGCTGGCCGAGCGGCTGGAGCTGCTGCTGAGCATCTACGCCAAGGGGGAGCGGCCAAGCGGCTCCTCCGATCCCTATGCCCTGCGGCGAGCCGGCAACGGACTGCTGCAGATCCTCTGGGAGCGGGGCTGGCGCCTCGACCTGGTCACGCTGCTCTCCAGGGCCACCGAGCACTGGGCGGATCTCTTCCCGGCGTTCCGGGTGAGGGCCTCGGTCCTGGCCGAGGAGCTGGGCTCGCTGCTGCGGCAGCGACTGATCAGCCTGCTGGAGGAGGAGGTGCCGCTCGACCTGGTGCAGGCCGTGGCCGGCGAGTCCGTTGCCCTGCCGCGGCTGCTGCGCGACCCCGGCGATGCCCGGCGACGGGCTGAGCTGCTCCAGAACCTGCGCCGCAACGGCAGCCTTGCCCCCATTCAGGCCGTGGTGCAGCGGGCCTCCCGGCTGGCCGCCAAGGGCGACCTGGATCCAGGGGTGCTCAGCCCAGCCGGAGTGGTCGATCCAGAGCTGTTCCGCTCCCCCAGCGAGGCGGCGATGCTGGCCGTGCTGGAGACCCTCGAACCGATCGCCACGGGCGATGATCCGGGGCGCTACGTCGCCCTGGCCGGCGGGCTGAGCGCCAGCGCCGTGACCCTGGCCGCCTTTTTCGATGGTGACGCCAGTGTGATGGTGATGGCCGACGAGGCCGCCATCCGCGCCAACCGCCTCCATCTGCTGGGGGTGCTGTGCAACCAGGCCTCGGTGCTGGCCGATTTCAGCCGCATCAGCGGCTGAGCCCCCGGATCGGCTTCACGGGTGCGCTTCACTGGGCAGCCAGAACGGGCTCCCGCTGATCGTTGGCCGCCGGGGCGGCGGGACGGGCGGCCGGTGCGGCGGGGACGGCGGCCGGCTGGGCACGACCGGTGAGGTCTTCGGCCATGATCGCCGCGGTTTCCTCGGGGCTGCGGACGGTGCTGTCGACCGGCTTGTAGCCCTGGGGTGCCAGGGCCTGGCCCCGCAGCACGGCTCCGATCGTGAGGACCGTGAGCTTGAGCTGCTGCCAGGGATTCATCGCCACCACCCGCTTGTAGAGGTAGCTGTCGAAGGTGAGGCGCTGCACATCCTTGTCGTCGCACATCTCGACGAAGGCTTCCCGGGCGGCATCGTTGCTGTAGAAGATGTTCTGCAGCAGCTCCAGCACCTTGTAGGTGGCCCCGTACTTGCGGTCCCACTTGCGGATGTAGACCTTGAGGTCTTTGTCAGTGGGAATGCGGCTGCCAGCGGCGCTGGACGCCACGATCTCCTCCGCACACATGCGGCCGCTCTTGGCCGCGAAGTAGATCCCTTCCCCGGAGCTCTTGGTGACGTAGCCGGCGGCATCCCCCACCAGGGCCATGCGACCCACCACACGGCGGGGCCGGGGATGTTCGGGAATCGGATGGGCTTCGACCTTGATCACCTCTCCCCGCAGCAGGCGTCGGCTGGCCCGTTGGCGGATCCCCTTCTGCAGCGACTTGATCAGCGCCTGGTTCTTCTGCATGGTTCCCGTGCCGACGGCCACATGGTCGTACTTGGGGAACACCCAGGCATAGAAATCGGGTGAGACGTCGGTGCCGACGTACATCTCGGCGAGATCCTCGTAGTAGCTCATCTCCTCCTTGGGCAGCCGGATGCGCTCCTGAAAGGCGATGGCCACGTTGTAATCCCCGGCATCCATAGCCTTGGCCACCCGGCTGTTGGCACCATCGGCGCCCACGATCAGATCGACCTCCAGAGTGCGGATCTCACCGGTGGGGCCGCCCGCCGAGTAATCGGCGTACTGCAGGGTGTAGGGACCCTGGCGGTTGACCCCGGTGTCGATCTGCTGGACGAGGCCATTGATGAGATGGGTGCCCAGGTCGGCGGCGCGCTGGCGCAGGAACCCATCGAGCACCTCCCGACGGCACATGCCGATGTATTCGTCGGCGTTGTCGAGATGGATGTCGACCTCCCGGTTGGAGGGAGAGATCATCCGCATGTTCCGGACCTTGCGGTCGATGATCGACTCGGGCAGATCGAATTCCTCAACCATGCAAAGCGGAATGGCCCCGCCGCAGGGTTTGGCATTGTCGAGCTTGCGCTCGAACAGCCAGGTTTCGATGCCGGCCCTGGCCAGCACTTCAGCAGCACAGGAACCGCTCGGGCCGCCACCCACCACCGCGACTCGCAACATCTTGAAACCTGCTCCGCTGGAACGATCCTGGGCGAGAAACTAACACCGAAGTCGTGGCCGCGCGGGACCCGGGCGGACCCCACGCCTACGATTGTTTCGAAGCTTGTTGCTGATTGGCGTGCCAGCGGGACTGCCGCCGCCCCGGAAACGCGAGGCCAGGCGCGGGGCCGGGGGGCACGACGGGGCCGAGGACATTCCGGTGGCCCACCGGTCCGTGAGGGTCGGCACCCCGGCGAGTCAGGCGCTTCGCCCAGCCCTGATCACGGCCACACTGCTGCTGGGCGCGGCGGGGCTGCTGCTGCTGCTGGCGCCCCTGCCGCTGCGACGGCTGCTGGAGCCCCCGCCGGTGCCAGGTCTGGAGGCCCGCCCGGGCCCCGACGGCCGCCTGCTGGGGCACTTTCCCTATCCCGAGGCCACCGACTCCCAGCTCACCGGGGTGGCGCCGGGGCTGCGGTTGCGGCCGGACGCGGCCGAGGCCCTGCTGGCCATGCAGCGGGAAGCGGCGGCGGCCGGGGTGGATCTGGCCCTGCTGAGCGCCTTCCGCTCCCGGGAGTTGCAGAAGGACCTGTTCTTCGAGGTCAAGGCCGAGCGGAACCAGAGCGCCCAGGAGCGGGCGCTGGTGAGTGCACCGCCCGGTTTTTCGGAGCACAGCACCGGCTATGCCGTCGACCTGGGGGACGGCAGCCGGCCGGGCACCCATCTGAGTGACTCCTTCGATGCCACCCCCGCCTTCCGCTGGCTGGAGGCCAACGCCAATCGCTTCCACTTCCAGCTCTCCTTTCCGCGGGGCAACGTCCAGGGCGTGAGCTATGAACCCTGGCACTGGCGGTTCGAGGGCTCGGCCGAAGCCCTGGCCCTGTTCGAGCCCGTCCGCCGCCTGGCCCCCCGAGGGCCTGTCGGGGCCGAGGCTGAGGAGGGGTTGAGATAGGCTCGGGAATTGTTGCAACCGGTTTCGGTTGCCGAACACGAGCTTGACCGAGAGATCTCCAATGAGCGCCCCGACCCAGAGCGCGCCGATCCGCAACATTGCGATCATCGCCCACGTCGATCACGGCAAGACCACCCTGGTGGACGCCCTACTGCAGCAGTCGGGGATCTTCCGCGACGGGGAGGCCGTGCCCACCTGCGTGATGGATTCCAACGACCTGGAACGGGAGCGCGGCATCACCATTCTCTCCAAGAACACCGCCGTCACCTACGCCGGCACCCGGATCAACATCGTTGATACCCCGGGCCACGCCGATTTCGGCGGTGAGGTGGAGCGGGTGCTGGGCATGGTCGATGGGGCCCTGCTGATCGTGGACGCCAACGAAGGTCCCATGCCCCAGACCCGCTTCGTGCTGAAGAAGGCCCTGGAGCAGGGCCTGCGGCCGATCGTCTTCGTCAACAAGATCGACCGGGCCCGCGTCGATCCCGAGCAGGCGGTCGACAAGGTGCTCGACCTGTTCCTGGAACTGGGCGCAGACGATGACCAGTGCGACTTTCCCTATCTGTTCGGCAGCGGCATGGGGGGCTACGCCAAGCCCGACATGGCCACCGCCAGCGAGACGATGAAGCCGCTGTTCGATGCCATCCTGCGCCACGTGCCGCCCCCGGTGGGAGATCCCGCCAAACCCCTGCAGCTGCAGGTCACCACGCTGGATTATTCCGATTTCCTCGGCCGGATCATGATTGGCCGGGTGCACAACGGCACGATCCGCGGCGGCCAGAGCGCCGCCCTGATCCGTGACGACGGAACGATCAAGCGAGGCCGGATCAGCAAACTGCTGGGCTTCGAGGGGCTGCAGCGCATCGAGATCGCCGAAGCCCGCGCCGGAGATCTGGTGGCAGTGGCTGGCTTCGACGAGGTGAACATCGGCGAGACGATCGCCTGCCCCGACCATCCCGAGGCGCTGCCGCTGATCAAGGTGGACGAACCCACCCTGCAGATGACGTTCGTCGTCAACGATTCGCCCTTCGCCGGCAAGGAGGGCAAATTCGTCACCAGTCGCCAACTGCGCGACCGGTTGCAGAAGGAGCTGCTCACCAACGTGGCCCTGCGCGTCGAGGACACCGACTCTCCCGATCGCTTCGCCGTCAGCGGCCGGGGTGAACTGCACCTGGGCATCCTGATCGAAACGATGCGCCGCGAGGGCTACGAGTTCCAGGTCTCCCAGCCCCAGGTCATCTTCCGCACCATCGACGGCACCCCCTGCGAACCGGTCGAAACCCTGGTGATGGATGTGCCCGAGGATGCGGTGGGCAACTGCATCGAAAAGCTGGGCGTGCGCAAGGGCGAGATGCAGAACATGGAAACCGGCTCCGACGGCCGCACCCAGCTTGAATTCGTGGTGCCCTCCAGGGGGCTGATCGGCTTCCGCGGCGAATTCGTGCGGGCCACCCGGGGCGAAGGGATCATGAGCCACTCCTTTTTCGAGTACCGGCCGATGCAGGGCGATTTCGCCGCCCGTCGCAACGGGGTTCTGGTGGCCTTCGAGGAGGGCACCGCCACCTTCTATGCCCTCAAGGGCTCCGAAGACCGGGGCCAGTTCTTCATCACCCCGGGCACGAAGGTCTACAAAGGCATGATCGTGGGCGAGCACAACCGCCCGCCGGATCTGGAACTGAACGTCTGCAAGGCCAAGCAGGTCACCAACATCCGCTCGGCCGGTGCCGAAGTGCTCGACACCCTGCAGTCGCCGATACAGATGACCCTGGAGCGCGCCCTGGAATACATCGGACCGGGCGAGATGCTCGAGGTCACCCCCGAATCGATCCGGTTGCGCAAGCTGCCGGCCAAGAAGGTCGCCAAGCGTTGACCCAGGATCTGGCCACCGATCCGCGCTTTCGCGCCGCGGTGGCCCTGTTCAACCAGGCTGAGTGGTACCCCTGTCACGACAGGTTGGAGGAGCTCTGGCAGGAAACCCAGGGTCCAGATCGCCCGGCCCTCCAGGGTCTTCTGCAGATCGCCGTGGCCCATCTGCATCTGGAGCGGGGCAACCGCCGCGGCGCCACGGTGCTGATCGGTGAAGGTCTTGGCCGGTTGGCGCCCTGCGGATCCGAGGGGCTGGGGCTCGATCTGTCGGCGGTTCGATCGAGCAGTGGGGCTTGGCTTCAGGCCCTGCAGCGGGGCGAGGATCCCAGCGGCCTCCCCCTGCCCAGGCTGGTGCCGTGCTCGGAAGCGGACGGCCCGGAGCTGGCCCCTGAGGGGGTCCCGGAGCCCACGGCCCGCGTCTGAAGCCAGCCCCGCAGGCCGCTCGCCGGTAGGTCCCGCTCGTATGTTGGTTCCGTTGAGGATGTCGAGGGTTGGAGATCCATCGCCACTGCCGGATCCCGGGCCCCGGCTCCGCCACATCGATCCAGACGCCGGCCGGGCCCACTCCCGGCCCGGGCCCGGGCGGAGACGGCGGACGTGGTCAACGCCGGGCCCGCCGTCTCCGCTCCGTGGTGGTCGGCGCCGGAGGCCTGCTGCTGAGCCTCGGCGCCACTTCTCTGGCCGCTGGCGCCATGTCCCCCCCCAGCGCTCCTGTCCTGCCGGCAACGGAGGCCGTTCCCGCCGCGCCCCGGCTGCCGGCGGCCCCCGGGGGTCCTGAGCCCGGGGGCCCAGCCCCTGGTGGCGACCCGGAGGCCCCCACCGGGCTGGTCACGATCGAATCCGACCGGCAGCAGGCCGACAACACCACCGGCATCGTCACGGCGACGGGCAATGTGCGCATCCTCTATCCGGATCGGCGCCTGGTGGCCACCTCCCGCCAGGCCCAGTACTTCGTGCGGGAAGGACGCATCGTGCTCAGCGGCGATGTGGAGGTGGTGCAGGAGGGCGGCAACCGGATCCGCGCCGAAAGGCTCGTCTATCTCGTGGAGACCGAACGGGTGCTGGCCCAGCCCGAGGCGGGTCAGCAGGTGTTCAGCCAACTGATCATTCAGACCGAGAACGAAACCCAGGCCCCTCCCCGTCAGCCATGAGTCTGACCCTGGAGGACGTGGCCCTGACCCTCGGGGGGCGTCCGCTCGTCAAGGGGGTGAGCCTGGAGCTGCAGCCTGGGGAGGTGGTGGGCCTGCTCGGGCCGAACGGAGCCGGCAAGACCACCACCTTCAACCTGATCACCGGTTTGCTCAAGCCGGACCGCGGCCGGGTGCTGCTCGACAGCCGCCCGGTGGAGGGTCTGGCGATGCCGAAACGGGCCCGGCTCGGGATCGGCTACCTGCCCCAGGAAGCCAGCGTCTTCCGCCAGCTGACCGTGCGCGAGAACCTTCAACTGGCTTTGCAGCAGAGCGGGACGCCCCTGCGCCTACGGCGGGAGCGGCTCGACACCCTGATCGCCGAATTCCACCTCAGCGGCTTTCAGCACCGCCGTGGTCTCCAGCTCTCCGGGGGGGAGCGCCGCCGCTGCGAAGTGGCCCGGGCCCTGGCCGTCGGCCAGGATGGTCCCCGGTACCTGCTCCTGGATGAACCGTTCGCCGGGGTCGATCCCCTGGCGGTGGCCGATCTCCAGCATCTGATCGGCACCCTGCGCCAGCGCGGCATGGGTCTGTTGATCACCGATCACAACGTGCGGGAGACCCTGGCCATCACCGATCGCGCCTACATCCTCACCGAGGGCACCATTCTGGCGGCGGGACCGTCGGCGGTTGTGGCCGACGATCCCCTGGTGCGGCGCCACTACCTGGGGGAGGGATTCCAACTGTGAACGGCGCGACCACCCGAAGCTGGCACCTCCCCCCCCTCGCCTCCCGCCTGCTCCAGCCGCTGACCATCCCCTGGCAACGCCTGCCGTTGATGGACCGCTGGCTCACCGGTGAGCTGCTCGGCCCCCTGATCTTCGGGGTGGCGGCCTTCACCGCCGTCTCGCTCTCGGTGGGGGTGGTTTTCGAACTGGTGCGCCGGGTGGCGGAATCCGGTCTGCCGCTGCTGACGGCCCTGCATGTGCTGGGTCTGCGCCTGCCGGGATTCCTGGTGCTCTCCTTTCCGATGGCCACCTTGATGGCCACCCTGCTGGCCTACAGCAGCCTCTCGAGCAACAGCGAGCTCACGGCCCTGCGCAGCGTGGGGGTGAGCACCTGGCGGATGGTGATGCCGGCTCTGGTCGTGGCGGTGCTGATGAGCCTGCTCACCTTCATGTTCAACGATGTGATCGTGCCGGGGGCCAACCTGGAGGCCACCAACACCTTGAACCAGGCCCTCGGCAAGGCGATCGCCGCCGAGAAAGGCAGCGACATCATTTATTCCCGCTTCAGCCGCCGCCCCAACCCGGACAGGGAGTCCGGCAGCGAACGGTATCTCTCCCAGATTTTCTATTCCCGCCAGTTTGATCAAGGCGAGATGGAGGATGTGACCGTACTCGATTTCAGCCGGGCGACCGGGACCCAGATCCTCAGCGCCGAGCGGGGCACCTGGAACGACAAGGCCGGAATGTGGGAATTCCGTGATGGACAGATCGTGCTGGTGGGCAAAAATGAAACCACCACTTCGGCCAACTTTGACCGATATCTCTATCCCCTCGACCAGGGCCCGCTCAAGCTGGCCGCCCTGCCCAAGGACGCGGCCAGCATGTCGGTGGGTCAGGCCCTCAACGCCGAACGGCTGCTTGAGGAAGCCGGAGACCAGAAGGAAGCGCGCCGCCTGCGGGTGCGCATCCAGGAGAAATTCGCCTTCCCGGCCATCTGCCTGGTGTTCGGCCTGGTGGGCAGCAGCCTGGGGGTGAGGCCGGATGCGCGCACCAGCCGCAGCCAGGGGTTCGGCATCAGCGTGCTGCTGATCTTCTCCTATTACCTGATGTCGTTCATCTTCAGTTCCCTGGGGGTGAAGGGCACGCTCTCCCCCTTCCTGGCCGCCTGGTCCCCCGTGCTGATCGGTCTGGCCGGCGGTCTGTTCCTGTTACGCAGCGCCAGCCGCTGAGGCAGGGGGCCAGGCAGACTGGGCCGCAATCCCGATGCGCGTGCACAGGCTCCCGTGAACGAACCGGTTCTGACCCTCGGCCTGGTGGCCTTCGGCCTGCTGCTGCTGGCCCTCCCTCTGGCCTTCTGGAGCGTCAGCGGCGCCCGCGGCAGCACCCTGGTGCGGATGCTTGTGGCCGCCGCCAACCTCTGCCTCACCGCCCAGCTGACGCTGCGCTGGTGGGAATCGGGGCATTTCCCGATCAGCAATCTGTACGAATCCCTCTGCTTCCTGGCCTGGGCCTGCACCCTCACCCAGCTGCTGGTGGAGCGGTCCTGGCCTTCCCCCCTGGTGCCCGCCGCCGCCACGCCGATGGGGCTGGGCTGCGTCGCCTTCGCCAGCTTCGCCCTTCCGGACCGGCTGCAGCAGGCCGCCCCGCTGGTTCCCGCCCTGCGTTCCAGTTGGCTGGTCATGCACGTGAGCGTGATCATGGTGAGCTATGCGGCCCTGCTGGTGGGATCGCTGCTGTCGGTGGCGGTGCTGTTCACCGAACGGGACCGCTCTCTGCAGCTGCGCAGCAGCTCGATCGGCAGCGGAGGCTACCGCCAGGCCCAGCTGGCCGGCGGCGGTGATGGGGGCGGTCTGCGGCTGAGCAGCGTCTCGATCGGGGTGAGCGAACAGCTCGACAGCCTCAGCTACCGCACGATCACCGTGGGCTTTCTGCTGCTGTCCGTGGGACTGGTGAGTGGGGCCGTCTGGGCCAATGAGGCCTGGGGCAGCTGGTGGAGCTGGGATCCGAAGGAGACGTGGGCCCTGATCTGCTGGCTCGTCTACGCCGCCTACCTGCACACGCGGCTGAGCCGGGGCTGGCAGGGCCGTCGCCCAGCCCTGGTGGCCTCCGCGGGCCTGGTGGTGATCGCGGTCTGCTACATCGGGGTCAATCTGCTGGGTATCGGCCTGCACAGCTACGGCTGGTTCCTGGGGGCCTGAAGCCAGACCCCCCTGGCCCGGGCTCAGACCAGCACCGCCTCGGGGCGGCGGCTGTTGCGGATCCCGGTGATGGCCTCGCCGTAATCCGGCTGGTTGAAGACGCCGGAACCCGACACGATCGCATTGGCCCCCACTTCGATCACCTGCCAGGCGTTGTTGGCCTTGAGGCCCCCATCCACCTCGATCCAGGGATCCAGGCCGCGCTCATCGCACATCCGGCGCAGACGGCGCACTTTCTCGACGGCGGACGGAATGAAGCTCTGACCCCCGAAGCCGGGGTTGACGCTCATGATCAGCACCAGATCGCAGAGCTCCAGGCAGTATTCGAGGGTGTCGAGGGAGGTGCCGGGGTTGAGCACCGCTCCGGCCTTCTTGCCCAGATCCCTGATCTGGCCCAGGTTGCGGTGCAGGTGCGGGCAGGCTTCCACCTGCACGTAGATGTGGTCGGCGCCGGCCTTGGCAAAATCGGCCACATAGTTCTCGGGCTCCACGATCATCAGGTGCACGTCCAGGGGCTTGCTGGTGACGGGGCGGAGGGCTTCGACGATCAGGGGGCCGATCGTGATGTTGGGGACGAAACGGCCGTCCATCACGTCCACGTGGATCCAGTCGGCCCCCGCCTCGGAGACGAGGTGCGCGCCGTCGACGAGGCGGGCGAAATCAGCGGAGAGGATCGATGGGGCGATCACCAGAGGCTTCGTGCTCATGGTTGGGGCCACCGGGGCAAGGGAGCCCCATGATTGTAGGAACGCGGCGGCATCCATCCCAAAGACCCCCGGTGGGCCACTGATACAGTGACCCCCGCCTCAGGTCCGAAAGACCTTGCTGCAGTTGGGCTGCGGGTCTTGGCTCTGAGGCCGTCCCCTTTCCCCCCTGCCAGACCCTCGTGGATCGCACCCTCATTCAGGAACTGCTCGAAGTCGTCGAGCAGGCCGCCGTGGCCTCGGCCCATCTCACCGGCCTCGGGAAGAAGGATGAGGCCGACGCCGCCGCCGTCGAAGCGATGCGCACCCGCATGGGCAGCATCGCCATGCAGGGCCGGATCGTGATCGGCGAGGGGGAGCGCGACGAAGCCCCGATGCTCTACATCGGCGAGGAAGTGGGCAGCGGCACCGGTCCCGGCGTCGATTTCGCCGTGGATCCCTGCGAGGGCACCAACCTCTGCGCCAACGCCCAGGACGGCTCAATGGCGGTGCTGGCCGCCAGCGACCGGGGTGGTCTGTTCAATGCTCCGGACTTCTATATGAAGAAGCTGGCGGCACCGCCGGCCGCCAAGGGCAAGGTGGACATCCGCAAGAGCGCCACCGAGAACATCGCCATCCTGAGCGAGTGCCTGGACATGAAGGCCAGCGATCTGGTGATCGTGGTGATGGACCGAGCCCGCCACAGGGATCTGATCGCCGAGATCCGCGCCACCGGCGCCCGGGCGATGCCGATCAGCGACGGCGACGTCCAGGCGGCGAT
>CAYGQY010000027.1:0-10646 GCA_964352195.1 uncultured bacterium | reverse complement strand
GACCCCGGCCGGCGCCACCGACCCGGGAGACCTGCGCAGTTCCGATCCCGAGCTCTCCAGCCGGCTCTCCGCCCTGCTGGGGCGCCAGGTGAGCCTGCTGGACCGGCCGCCCGAGGGGGCCAGCCTCGATCAGTACTGGCCCGCCGTGCCCGAGCGCGCCTTCCAGGACGTGGTGAACGAACTGGTTCTGCCGAGCGGCACCTTCTTCGATTCCTGCCCGGTCCACGCCCTCACCACCGCCAGCCTGGAGCGGTTGCGGGCCCTGGCTCCCGGGCTCGATTTCGCCCCGGAGCGCTTCCGCCCCAACCTGCTGATCGAGCCGGTGGGGGGCGCTGAGGGCTTCGTGGAGGCGGGCTGGATCGGCCGCACCTTGCGGCTGGGCACCGAGCTGGAGCTGCGGGTCGACGACGCCTGCCCCCGCTGCGTCGTCACCACCCTGGCCCAGGGTGGCCTGCCCGAGGACCTGGAGATCCTGCGCGCCACCGCGCGCCACAACAAGGTGGAGGCGGGCATCCGGCTCTCGGTACGCAGGCCCGGGGCCGTCAGCGTGGGGGATCCGGTGCTGCTGCTGGAGCCCCCTGGCTGAGCTCCGCCCGCTCCCGCAGAAAACGGGCCACCGCCGGCTCCTGCGTCAGGGTGGGGGCCCGGGTGGGCCCTCACCCCCGGTCCACCCGGCCGCTCACGGCCCTTGCCGCATCCACCGACTGGATGGCGGCCTCCAGCTGGAAGCGGCCTGGCCGGCCCAGCGCCCCCGCCTGCCTCAGCGTCGCCTCGGCCTCGGCCTGGAGGGCCGGAGACCAGAGGCGCGTGGCCTGCTCCTCGAGGGGCACGTAGGTGCCGTGGGGATCGTGGTGCGCCCTGCGGCGGGCCTGGCAGTGCAGCAGCAGGGCCAGCAGACCCAGGTCCTCCGGATCGTCGGGCACCAGGGTCACCCCGAGGCGGGCCAGCTCGATCGCTTCCTCCGCCAGTCCGCCGCCGGCGGCAGCACGATGGGGATGCGGGCATCACGGATCTTCGCCTTGGCCCGCACCAGCCGCTGCCCCTCACGCTGGCGCACCGTGGTGGCGCTGTGGGTGGGGAGCAGGCATTCCCCGCCCCTGTGGGCACTGGCCTGCTCCAGGGCCTGGCCGTAGGCGGCATAGGCCGGCATCAGCTCGGGGCGGTCGGCGAAGTCCTGCTCGGTTTCGTAGATCAGCACGGCGTAGGTGCCGTTGGTGCGGTGGGTTGGTGGAGGCTCAGGTGAGCCTCCACCCCCAGGACGAATGGCGGCCGCCCGTTTCGACACCGATCCGCGGCCGGGGTTCCGCTTTGTCGAGCCTCGGGGCTCAGGTTTCGGTGAGCCAGTGGAACTGATGGCCCCCCAGGGCCAGGCGGCCCTCCTGCTGGATCGGGGTGCGGCCACTGGCGAGATCCACCAACCGCCGCCTGGGGTTCAGCCCATGGCGGGAGAGCATCTGCAGGTCGATCACATGGGCACGCGAATCGAAATTGGCGATCACCACCACCGTGTCGGAGGGCCGCTGGGGATTGAAGCGCAGCATGCCGAGCAGATGATCATTGCCGAGGGTGAGCAGCTCGCGATTGTTGAAATCCGCGAAGGCGGGGATCTCCTTGCGAATGGCGATCAGCTTCTGCATGGAGCGAAACAGGATGTGCTCCTCCGTTCCCGGTTGGTTGCGGCGCTCGGCCCGGCTCCAGTCGATCTTGTTGCGGTGCACCCAGCGGTTGTCATGGCTCTTGCTGGAATCCTCGCTGAAGCTGTAGTCGTTGAGGGTTCCGATCGCGTCGCCGTTGTAGATCAACGGGATCCCACCGAAGGACAGGATCACGCTGTGCAGGAGCAGGATCCGATCAATGGCGCCCTGGATCAGGGTCGGATCCCTGGTCTCGAGGGCCGTTTCCAGCCCCGCCAGGGAGGCGAGTGAGCCGCAGATCCGCGCATCGCCCGTGGCGTCATCGCGGTTGAAGGGCAATCCCCTGGCCTGGCCGTCGAAGCTGCCGGTGAAGTAATCGGTGAGGAAGCGGCGGTGGGCGCGGGGGTCGTAGCCAATGGCCCGGATGTCCTGATCATCGAAGCCGAAGCCGATGTCATCATGGCATCGAACGTAGTTCAGCCAGGTGGCCCGCTCTAACTTCGAGGGCAGGCTCTTGAGACCCTGGCACAGCAGTTTGGCGTTCTTGGTGGCGATCGCATCCCAGAGCAGGGCCATCATCGTGGCGTTGTAGGCCACCTCGCATTCCTTGGCGACGATTGCATCCTCCCCGAAGTATTTGGTGACCTCCACCGGTGCCACGATCGCCTCGGCGATGAACAGCACACTGGGGGCGGTGACCTGGCAGCAGTCCTTGAGGAGCTGCAGGATCAGGTGGGCGTTTCGCTCGTTCTGGCAGGGGCTTCCCAGCCGCTTCCAGAGAAAGGCCACCGCATCGAGACGCAACACATCCACGCCCTGATTGGCCCAGAACAGAATGATATCCAGGATTTGGATCAGAACCTCGGGATTAGCGTAATTGAGATCCCACTGATAGCAGTGGAAGACGCTCATCACCCAGCGCTGCATTTCCTCGTTCCAGGTGAAATTGCCCGGATCGGTGCCTGGAAACACCGATGGCATGCTCTGCTCGTAGATGTCGGGAACCCGGCGATCTTCGAAGGTGAAGTAGTAGTCCTGGTAATGAGGGTCCCCCGCCTTCGCCTTGAGGGCCCAGTCGTGCTCATCAGAAGTGTGATTCAAGATGATGTCATGAACCAGGAGGATGTCCCGCTTGCGGAACTCCTGGGCCACCTGACGGAAGGTCTCCAGGCTGCCCACACGCTCATCGATCTGCCTGAAATCACTCACTGCATAGCCGCCATCACTCTGCCCAACCGGACACTTCAGGATCGGCATGATGTGCACCATGTTGATGCCCAGCTCCTGCAGGTACCCGATCCTGTTGTGGAGCAGATCCTCCAGGTTGTCGGCAAAGCCATTGGTGTACAGGGCCATGCCCACCCACTTCTGGGAGAGGAACCAGTTGTGGTCGCTCTCCCGGTTCATGTCGAGCTGCTCCAGCTCGGCGCTGCGCTGGATGTAGCCCCGCGCCATCGTTTCCACCAGCTTCAGGATCTGGGTGTTGAAATCATCGCGATGGCCGTAGAGAGTGCTGAACAGGGAGTGAATCGCATAGAAGTTGGCCCCCAGTCGTGTGTAGAAATGACGCAGATCCTGACGGCGGATTTCGGGCTTCAGATCATTGAGGATCGAGTTCAGCAGGGAATGGGAAACTTGTTCGTACATCAAGGCAAGGGGAGATCGGGTCGGGTGCTCGCAGCCGCTGCAGAGGGGTTCGGCTCAGGGGAGCATCCACGGGACCAGATCGGGATAGAAGTGGCCGATCCCCTCGAGAATCCCGGCTCCGTAGTGACCATTCATGCCCAGGAATCCCCCCCGGGCCACGTGGATCCGCTCGGCCTGGCCCTGGCTGGCGGCCAGCCGCTGGGCGGTGGCGATCAGCTCGGAGCTGGCGTTGGCCACGATCACACTGGCCACCGGGCTGACCAGGATCTCCAGATCGTTGCCGCTGTCCCCGGCGAACAGGGTGTTGCTCAGATCGAATCCCTGCTGCTCCATCAGAAACCGCACGGCCTGCAGCTTGCCCGCCGAGCTGGGCAGGATGTCGAGCAGCCCCACGCCGGCCGCCTCATCCAGGCTGAGACTCAGATGGGCCCCGATGCCGGCGGCCTCCAGGGTGCCCCGCACCCGGGCCTCCAGCTCCTGCGCATCGACGCCGAGCCGGTGGTAGTAACTGAGTTTGTGGCGTCCCTGTTTGGCCGGCTCCTGCTGCTCGATCCCGTCGAGGCCGGCCAGCAGCGGGGCCAGATCGGCCGCCGTGCGCCCGCCCCAGGGCTGCCCCACCCGGTCCTCCCAGGCGTCACTGCGGCTCCAGAGGCCCGCCTCGATCCGGTGCAGGGAGCTGCCCACATCGCTGATCACCCAGTCGGGCTGGGGCAGCCCGTACTGCCCGATCGCCTCCTGCACCAGGCCCCGGTCGCGGCCGCTCACGTAGGCCAGGCTGACCCCGGAGTGGCTGGCGAAACGCCGCACGCCGGGGCGGGCTTCCGCTGATTCCACCGCCTCGCCATTGGGCAGCAGGGTGCGATCGAGATCGGTGCAGAGCAGGAAACGCGGCATGGACTGGGGTGGGCGAGGGCGGGTAGTCCGCAGGGCAGTGCCGGCGATTGCGCCGGATCAGTTGGAGAAGAAGTGGTAATGCTCGATTGCTTCGAGAATGCCGCGGCAGTGGGCCCCTGCGGCGAAGTACACGCGCTCGTTTTCACTGAGGTTGGAGAGTTCCTCCCAGTGCCGGTTCGACACCACGACGCCAAGCGTGTTCCCCCGCAGCATGTCCTCATCTCCGCCGGAACCACCGGTGACCAGGCTGCGCTCCAGGGGAATCCGCAGCTGATTGACGACGAAACGCAGGGCCTGCCCTTTCGAGGCACGGGCCGGAATCACATCGAGATACTGGCCGAAGGAGAGGATGGCGTTCACCGAGAGTTCCTCCTGGCGCAGGATCGATTGAATCTCCACTAACGGTGGGGCCAGGGCGGCGTCATAGAAGTAGGAGAGCTTGAAGCGGCTCTGCTCCTCTTTCCCCTGGGGCCTGAGGCCGGGCACGCTCTCAAGCACCCGCCGAAGCACCTGGGGCGTCCAGGCGTGGTCGATGTGATGGCTCCAGGCGATGTCGCCGATCAGCTGGGCCGAGTAGTGAATCTCCGTTCCCAGGCTGGTGATCAGCACATCGGGGGTGGGAATGCCATAGGCCCGGATCAGTTTCAGGACCGAATCGAGCCGCCGGCCGGTGGCGATGCCGAACAGGAACTGCCGGCGGTGGCGGCGCACGGTGGTGATGAATTCCTGAAGGGCCTCGGCATCGCCCAGCAGCGTGTTGTCGATCGCCGTGAACAGGGCCCGGCGGCGGTCGCTCCCGGTGCGGCGGGCCGGAGCGGGGGGTGGGCTCAGCGCCTCATGGCGATCGGTGATCGGGCGGATCCGCTGGAGGTAGGCGGTGGCATGGGCATCCCAGGAATAGTGCGTCTTGACGTTCCGGATGCCATTGGCGGCGCAGCGTTGCCAGAGCTCCTGATCGGTGAGCAGCTTCTCGAGGGCGTCGGCGATCGCCCCCTTGTCGAGGGGATCGACCAGCAGCCCGTTGCGGCAGTTGCCGATGATGTCGACTGGTCCGCCGTTCTCCGTGGCCACCAGCGGCAGGCCGCTGGCGGCCGCCTCCAGCAGGGTGAGACCGAAGGGTTCGGTCAGGGCGGGATTGACGAAGACGCCCCCTGAGGCGGCGACCTGTCGGTAGATCTCGGGAACGTCGTCCGAACTGTGGTGCTTGGGGAGCGCCACCAGGCCATAGAGCTCGTGCAGATCGATCGCCAGCAGCAGTTCGGCGAATACCCCCTGGGCGTTGTCACTGAGGTCGCGGATGTCGTCGCGGTTTCCGGCCACGATGACGAGATTGGCCCGCTGCCGCAGGCTGGGAGATTCGCCATAGGCCTCCACCAGGGTGAGGATGTTCTTGCGCGGGTCCGGGCGGGAGAGCGCCAGGATCATCGGTTTGGCCGGCTCCTTCAGGTAGCGCTCCAAGCTGGAGGCGAACCCGAACGAGGCCGGGACCGCCGCGCCCCTGGGGGCCGGATGAAACAGCTCGAGATCGGTGCCAGGAGGGATCACCGCCATCTTCTCGGGGGCGTAGTAGTCGTAGAGGCCGTATTGATCCTCCACTTCGTTGCGCGTGCTAGTGATGATCAGTTCCGCATTGGCAAGGATGTCTTCTTCGGCCGAGAATCGCTCGGCCATGTGGTAGAGCTCCTCGATTTGGTCGTTGCTGGTGCCCATCGCCATCAGCCGCCGCCACTTGTCCCGGCCCAGGGAGTGGCCGGTGTGGATCAGGGGGATGCCGGTGGCCCGCGACAGCCTGACCCCCACGTAGCCCGCGTCGGCGTAGTGGGTGTGAATGATGTCCGGCAGGCGCGGCTGGTTCTGCATCCAGTCGTGCACGTTGTCAGCCAGGGTGTCGAGATGGGGCCAGAGGTTTTCCTTGGCGATGTAGGCCTCGGGGCCGGCTTCGATCCGCACGATGCGGGCCTTCTCGGCCAGCATTTCGATGGGCTGGGCATAATCCCTGCTCACCGCGGGATCGATCACCCTCCGTGTGATCAGGTCGACCCTCTCGATGGCATCCTGCCGGGCGAGGGCCCGGGTCAGTTCCACCACATATTTCGTCTGTCCGCCATTGTCGGCATCACGGCCGAGTTCAAGATTCTCCCCCCGGATCAGGCCATGAACGCTGATCAGCAGGATCGACAGCTGCCTCTGTGGGGTCTGGTCAGCCATTCAGGAATTGCTGCTCGGGAGTGGAGACCGTCGGTGGTGGCACAACCCAGAACCACTGCTCTGATCGCCAGCCCGGAGCCCAGGTGGGGCCGTGGGGACGTTCACGGTCGATGCGGCGATGGAGGATGGCGTGATGGGCTGTCAATCTTGCTGAATGGAACGCTTCTCAGGCTGAATTCCTTGGCTGAATTGCCTTGGCAGAATTGGTGTGTCTCTAGGCCTAGTTTTTGATCTGAACTTTATTCTGGCCGAAGCTTGTTTCAGGCCTGCATGGTTCAATTCTATTCAGTTATCTAGCATAAATATGGCTCTCTGTCAAGTCTTTCCGCTCCGTTATTGATGGCCCCGTGCAGTCCAGCCTGCGCAGCCCGGCCTGCGACCCCGCCCCGGGGCGGGGATATTCGGTCTGTTCGTCGGCATCCCGTTCGGGTCGCGTCCGTTGGCGGCGGCGGCCCCTCAGGACCCTCCGGTGCGGGCCCCATCCGGCTTGGGCACCGTGCTGGGGTTGCCGTTGCGGATGGCGTGATAGCCGGGCGAGAGAATCTCGATGTCGGCGGCGGCGAACTGGTCCTGGATGGCCCCCAGCAGCTCCGAGAGGGTCTCGCGGTAGGTGCTGGCATCCGCCACGAAGGCGCTGAGTTCGTAGCTGATGTGGAAATCGTTGAGGGAGGTCTGCAGCACGAAGGGCTTCACTTCCCGGGTGATGCCCTGGGTGGACGCCGCCGCCGCCAACATCAGCTCATGCACCTGCCGCCAGGGCACGTCGTAGCCGATCGTGATCGTGGTGGCCAGGGCCACGGGCCTCTGGATCTCCCGCCGGGAGAAGCTGTAGTTGAGGATCGAGGCGCTGATCACCGTGGCATTCGGGATGCTCACCAGCTCGTTGCGCGGGGTCTGCAGCCGGGTCACGAGCAGGGCCCGGTCCTGCACCACCCCCACCACGCCGTTGATCTCCACCCGGTCACCCACCTGAAACGCCCGCGTGTAGATCAGCATCAGGCCGCTGATGATGTTGGTGGCCACGGCGCTCGATCCCAGCGCGGCCAGCACGCCGAGGAACAGACCGGCCCCCTGGAACGCCTTGCTGCCGGAGCCGGGGATGTAGGGGTAGGAGATCGCCAGGCCGCCCAGCAGGATGGCCAGGTTGATCAGCCGTGCCGTGGGCTGGGCCCATTCGGGGTAGAAGCCGGGAATTTTCAGACGCCCCAGATTCACCGCCCGGAACCAGGCGTTGCTGCCCCGGATCAGCAGGGTGGTCAGCCCCAGGATCACCAGGATCGAGAGCAGGTCGGGGATGGCGTTGATCCCCCCCTGCACGAACCCCTGCACCAGCGCCAGGATCTGGCCCCGCAGACCCTCGGCCAGCTCCTGGGTGGGAGGAAAGAAGCCCAGCACCAGCGGAATCAGCAGATAGCTGATCAGGGCCAGCAGCCCCCAGTGAATGGCACTGCGGGCGAGTTGGATCACCCCGCGCAGCTGGCCGCTCTCCAGCAGCTGGTTCCCGCCGATGCTCACCCCGCCGATGATCGGATTGGCGGGATTGGCGATCCAGCGGCGGACCCGGCTGTTGCCCGCCAGCTGGCCCCGCAGCCAGAGCACGTAGAGCCCGAGGGCCAGCAGGGCAAGGCTCGTGCCCCGCAGCCAGGAGGCCGGCGTCTGGTTGATGCGATAGGTCCGGATGGCCGCTTCCACCTGGTCGCGATAGCGCCCGGCCAGCTCCTGGCGGCTCACACCGAAGCAGACCCCGGCGCGATCATCCACGGCCATCACCTGCTGGAAGCTCCCGTCGGCTTGGGCGATGCCCAGCAGCGAGTAGGGCGGCTCCTCGCGCACGACGATCTGCTCCGGCTTGACGGCATAGGTGTCGGCCAGCTGCGCCAGTCGGCGGTCGCCCCGACGGACGAACTGCTGCAGATCCTGGGCCCCTGGCGTCATCCGGATCTCCAGCACCTGACGGCCGCCCAGCCGGATCCAGGCGGGGGGATCGGCGCAGCCGGACGAAGGTTGTTCGCTGGCCTGGAGATGCTCTCCGGGGGCGACGGCCAACAGAAGAGCCAGGGCCAACAGCGTCAGCATGCGGCCCGGAGTTCGGATCATCGGGGAACCGGAATCAGGGATGCCCCATGATGCGTGGTACCGGGTGCGGCGCCGATCTCTGGAGTCCTGTTCGTCCGTTCTGGCTAGGGATGGAGAGACACGGACGATGCCCCATGCCCGATGCCGAGCCCGATCCGAAACCAGCCGCTGAAGGTGGACTCAGCCGACGGCTGAAATTCTTCAACGACATCATGTCCGGCGTGGCGGCCCTGACCGGAGTCCTGGCGGTGGTGATCTCCACGATCACCTCCAACCGGATCAACAAGCTCAGCCAGCACGCCCGCGCCGCCGATCTGGTGGGCAACCTCACCGCCAAGCTCACTTCCCAGGAGCTGGGGCGAGACATCTCCCTGCTGGCCCTAGAGCACGCGCTCAACGTGGATCAGACAGTGAATCAGAGTGTGCTCGACAAGCGGCTGCTGGCCCGGATCGCCGCCCTGCTGATCGAGGAGCGGCCGATCGGTGCCGACGCCCAGCAGCAGCAGCACTTCAGCAGCAGCGTCGACCGGGCCACCGAGGTGCTGCGGCGCATCATCGAGACCGACGAGCCCTGCCTCACCAGCTATTACGACTACCAGTCGATCACCAGTGCGAAGGCCAACCAACCCCGCAACGCGGAGGACAGCTCACCCCCCGACGCTCCGACGGAATGCCGGGACGGCAGTGCCATCGCCTTCAAGACCCTGGTGCGGCAGCTGCTCGGCTTTTCGGTCGCCTCCAGTGATCTGGTGAGCCCTTCCCAGCTGGCCGAGATCGGCGGCGGTGATCCCGCCCTCTCGACCCTGGCGGCAGGGGTGGTGGCCCAGTCAAGGGTGCTCAGCAATTTGTCCAACGCCTCGATCGATGCCGCCTCCCGCCGGGATCCGGCGGCGGAGCCGGCCAAAGCGGTGGTGGTGGTCCACATCGACAGCGCCAAGCCGGATCGGATCGAGGCGGTGGGCCGGATCACCGGGCAGCTGTCCACCGACCGCTGGTTCGTGGTGGCCAGCCCGAGGGTGGTGTTGCCCACGGCCCGGAGCTGTGGGGAGTCGAGCTCGGTGCGCTTCTTCCACAAGGCGGACGAGGCTCTCGCCGCCGGCATGATCGCCGACCTGGAGCGGATTCGGGAGGCGGACGCCCGGGTTGCCCCCCTGATCAGCGGCAGCGGCAACCGGCAGCCGTCGGTCCAGGCGGTGGATCTCTCCGGCTGGAAGTACGCCCAGTCGGTGCCGCGCCAGAACCTGGAGCTCTGGCTGATCTCCAAGGGGAAGGCCTGCACCGTGAGCCGGCGGGAACGGCAGGTCCGGAGGCAGGCCCAGGCTGCGGCGGCTGCGTCCCCCGGCGCGTCCTGACAGCGGCTCCCGGGCGGTTCCGGGACATCCGGCCCGGCCCGGCGGGGCTCGCGGCCCGAGCTGATCCTGCGTCGGCCTCCTTCCCGGTACCTCCGTTAGCGTGACAATCCTCTGCCGGTCGGGTCATGGGCGACAGGGTTCCCGGCGCCGCCGGCGCCTCCCCCGCTGATCCCGGCGCCCCTGGGGTGGGCGGCGGCTGGCCGGTGATCGACGGCTGGGCCAGGGCCACCCTCTCGCCGAAAGGGACCCTGCTCTGGCAGACGCTGCTGCACAAGAGCGCCTGCCTCTCCTGCGCCTGGGGCACCGGCGGCCAGAACGGCGGCTTCCGCGACGAGCTGGGCGAGCCCCTGCAGCGCTGCCTCAAGAGCGTGGAGGCGATCGGCGCCGAACTGCAGCCGGCGGTGCCCGAGGCCGTGTTCGGCCAGCGCAGCATCGAGCAACTGCAGCAGCTCAGCTCCCGGGAGGCCGACCGCCTCGGCCGCCTCAGCCATCCCCTGATCCTGCGCGCGGGCCGCAGCCACTACGAGCGGCTCGGCTGGGACGACGTGTTCGAGCTGGCGGAGGCCGCCTTCCGCCGCCCGCCGGAGCGGGTGGCCTCCTACAGCTCCGGCCGCTCCTCCAACGAGGCCGCCTACCTGCTGCAGCTGTTGCTGCGGGCCTGGGGCTCCAACAACCTGGCCGACTGCTCCGACCTCTGCCATGCCCCCTCCACCGTGGGGCTGGGCGAGGTGTTCGGCTCGGGCACCTCGATGGTGAGCCTGGAGAGCCTGCAGCAGGCGGAGTGCGTGGTGCTGGTGGGCTCCAACGCGCCGGCCAACCACCCGCGGCTGATGAA
>CAYGQY010000026.1:0-10741 GCA_964352195.1 uncultured bacterium | reverse complement strand
GGCCAGCGCCGACCTGGGCCTGAAAGGGGCGATCTTTGTGGGAGTGGGGGTGCTGATGCTGGGGATGAACGCCCTCTACAACCGTTTCCCAGGACGGTTTGAGGGGTAGGCATTCCGCGGCCCCGTCCAGGAGCAAGAGACTCAGATCATGCGATGGGCCCGATCCCAGGCCCGCCTGACCGCGCGGAGGTTGGCAGTGCCCGTACGGGTACAAGGAAAGTCCTGTCGCTCCTCGCGCAACAGGGAGAGACGGGGATGGCGGGAATCGGTTCCATCCCAGGTCCAGGTGCCGTTGGTGTAACTGGCGGGCCCCGGGTCCTGGCTGCGGGGCAGCTGCAGGGTGAGATTGCGCCACTGCAACACCACCAGGGAGTCCGGAGGGCCGGATGCCGGGAGTGGATCCAGCTCACCGAACAGGTCGAAACGGGTCTCCACCCGGGCCAGCAGCGGGTCTCCGCCGCAGCTGTAGTGCTGGGGAAGGGACGACCAGGCAGCGCTGGGTCTGGCGATCAACAGCCCCACCAGCAGTAGAAGGCACGGCAGCCAGACGGGCGGCTGAAACGGGGCGGGCCTGGATCGCTCGGCTGTCGCCAGAGGTGGTGGGGACCCTGGCATGAGGGAGACACGGGATGGGCGTGTTCCGATCATGCCGAGGGCGGTGTGGGCCTGCTCAACCGATGCCGAGCAGGCCGCGGGTGAAGGCCTCGCCGCCGAGGGCGACTTCGGTGGCGAGCAGGGCGATGAATCCGAGCATGGCCATGCGGCCGTTGAGCCGCTCGGCGCGCTCATGGAATCCCCAGCCGTTCTCGGGGCTCACCACTTCCATGCGGGGCTCGGTGGCGAAGGCGTTGAGACGCCCCCCGTCCTCGGTGGTGACGGTGGCGCCCCGGATGGCGGCGCGCTCAGCGGCGGTGACGGGAGCGGTGGCGGTGGCCTGGGCCATGGGGATCTCGCGGGGTGTGAACAGACTGTAACGCATTGTTGCGGAATGTAAAAGCCCCCCGGATCCGGGGGGGGCTGTCCCCCGGCGAGTCGGGCATCATCGGAGTCCCCGCTGCGCCTGGACCCGGTTGCCCCCGCCCGCCGTCGCCTGTGACCTGGTCGTGATCGGCAGCGGCCTGGGCGGACTGTGCTGCGGCGCCCTGGCCGCCCTGCACGGCCTCGACGTGCTGGTGCTCGAGGCCCACGACCGTCCCGGGGGCGCGGCCCACGGCTTCGAGCGGCGGGGCTTTCGCTTCGAGTCGGGTCCCTCCCTCTGGAGTGGCCTCGGCCGCTGGCCCAGCCCCAACCCGCTCGCCCAGGTGCTGCGCGCCCTGGGTGAATCCGTCCCGGTGGCCAGCTACCGGGAATGGGGGCTGCTGCTCCCCGAGGGTCAGCTGCGCATCGGCGTCGGTCCCGAGCCCTTCCTGGACACGGTGCGGTGCCTGCGGGGCCAGGCTGCCGCCTCGGAATGGGCGGCCTTCATGACCTGGTTGCAGCCCTACTGCCGGGCCACGGCCTCCCTGCCCCTGCTGGCGCTGCGCCCTGGACTGGGCCTGGCGGGGGTGCTCGGAGCCCGCGCCTCCGCTCGGCTCATGCTCCAGGGCCCGCGGCTGGCGGCACTCGGGGGCGCCTTCGGCCCGATGGCGCGACGTCATCTGCGGGATCCCTTCCTGCTCCGCTGGGTGGAGATGCTCAGTTTTCTGATCTCGGGCTTGCCCATGGATCAGACCAGCGCCGCAGCGATGACCACCCTGTTCGGCGAGTGGTTCGAGCCCGGCGCTTGCCTTGAGTACCCCCTCGGCGGCAGCCCGGCGGTCGTGGCGGCCCTGGTGCGGGCCCTGGAGCGCCAGGGCGGAGCCCTCCGCACCAGCGCACCCGTCAGCGGCATCCTGGTCGCCGACGGCCGGGCCATCGGCGTGCGTCTCGGTGATGGCGGCACGATCACGGCCCGCCGCGGTGTGGTGAGTGACGCCAGTCCCTGGGACACCCTGGACCTGCTGCCCGAGCACGCCCTGCCGGTCCGCTGGCGCCGCCAGCGCGCCGCCACGCCCGCCTGCGCCAGCTTTCTCCATGTCCACATGGGGCTCCGGGACGACGGACCCCTCGATCTCCCCATGCACCACGTCTGGGTCGGGGACTGGGAGCGGGGCATCGGCGCCGAGCGCAACATGGTGGTGCTCTCGATGCCTTCCCTGCTCGATCCCTCCCTGGCCCCCGCCGGCCACCAGGTGCTGCACGGTTACACCCCCGCCAATGAACCCTGGGGGCTCTGGAGCGATCTGGAGCCCGGCAGCGCCGCCTACGCGCGGCTCAGGCAGGAGCGCTGCGCCATCTTCCGCGAGGTGCTGGGGCAGATCGTGCCGAACCTGGCCGATCGGGTCGTGCTGGAGCTGCACGGCACTCCGCAGACCCACCGGCGTTACCTCAGAGTCCAGCGGGGCAGCTACGGGCCCGCCCTGGGCGCCGAACGGGGACCGTTCCCGGGTGGGACAACCCCGATCCCGAACCTGATGCTCTGCGGTGCCGGGGTCTTCCCGGGCATCGGCGTGCCACCCGTGGCGGTGAGCGGCGCCATGGCGGCCCACAGCTTCGTGCCGGCGGCCCGGCAGCGGGCGCTGCTCGAATCGATCGGCCTGCTGGAGGTCTGAAGCCCGTTCGCCGGGCCCGCAGGTCCCCCCTCACCAGCCGCGCCAGAGGCGGGCCCCCTCGCTGCGACGCAGCGCCCGCAGCTTCCGCTCCAGCACCACCAGCGCCGGCACCAGCGTGAGTCCATTGGCGGCCACCAGGGGGCCGTCGCCGATGGCCAGCCCGTAGATCGCCCAGAGGCTGACCCCGGCGGTGAACAGGGCGTACATACCCAGCGAGATGCCACGGGTGTCACCGCTGCGCACCGTCTTGATGGCCTGGGGGAAGAAGCTCAAGGTGGTGAGGCTCGCCGCGGCGTATCCCAGCAGCGTCACCGGCAGGAGCGGGGCCATGGGACGGGTCGGGGCAGGGTCTGCCCCCGCATCATGTCGGGCTCAGGGGCTGGTTCATCGCCGCGCGGGCCTGCAGCCAGCGGTCGGATTCGGCCATGGCACGGCAGTCGTCGAACCAGGGACCGCCCAGGGTGTAGTGGAGGATCTTCGGCTCCGGGGGCAGGGGCTGGACGCCCACCAGCACGTTCCAGGCTGCCGGCAATCCGCCGATCGCCCCATCGGGCAGCCAGTGGAACTGGTGCAGCTCCAGGCCGCTGGCCGTGTTCACCCGTTCGGGGGTGAGGGCCCTGCAGCGGGCGCAGTTGAACAGCATCACCGACGACCAGTTCTTGCGGCCGTAGGGGGTCTGCGGCATCCCCTGGAACTTCAGCCCCGCCTCGCAGATGTGCTCGTGCTTGACCACCTGAACCGCGTAGCGCTCCTCGCGCTGGGCCCAGAGTTCGGCGATGTCGCCGAGACAGACCATGTCGGCGTCGACGAACAGGGCCCAGCCCCGATAGTCGGCCAGCCAGGGCACCAGGAAGCGGCTGAAGGAGAAGTCGGTGCTCTGCCTGGGATCGCGCGCCCGGCTGTACACCCCCCGCAGCTGATCGAGCCGCACCTGGCCGATCAGCACCGGGACACTGGAGTGGGCCTGAATCGAATCGGCCAGCACGTTGATGGCCACCCGTTCGCGGTGGTCGTAGCCGATGAAGACCCGGGGGCGCTCCAGGGGGAGGGTGCTCATGCCGCCTCCACCCGCACCATCGGCTGCATTACCTGGCGCAGCAGCAGGGCTCCGAAGCGCAGCCGCCGCCCCAGCTGCGGCAGGGGCCCCTCCCCGGCGGCGCGGCCGGCCTGCAGCTCCTGGAAGCGGTGCACCAGCTGGTCGCGCAGCTCCAGGTAGCGGCTGTTCTCCAGGTCGAACACCCAGGGAAAGGCCCGGCGGGCGGCGCGGTTGGTCTGGGTCATCACCTCCCGGTCGAAGCGCCGGGGGTCCATGCCCAGGATCCGGTAGAAGTCACCCCGCTCGCACACCGTGAGGCTGTGGGTGAGAAACACCGACCACAGGAAGAACCGGCTCAGCAGCTGACCGCGGACCCCCCGGCGCAGGCCCGGCCAGCAGCGGATCAGCAGGTTGAAGATGTCGCCGTGGCGGTTCTCGTCCTGGCACCAGGGCTCGAAGAAATCGAACAGCGGCGCGATGCGGTGGTCGGGGTGGGCCTTGAGGTGACGGTCGATCAGGATGTACCTCCAGTAGCCGATCTTCTCCGAGAGGAACACGCTGTAGAGCACCCAGCTGAGCGGGAACCAGGTGATCGGCCGGTTGGCGCTCAGCTTCGGCAGATCGATCGTGATGCCCTCCGCCACCAGCGCCCGGTTCAGGAACCCGGCATGGCGGGCTTCGTCGCGGGCCATCAGCTGGAACAGTCGTCCCAGGTCGGGTCGCCCGGCCTGGAGCAGCCGCCGGGACAGCTCCTTGAACAGCAGGAATCCCGAGAACTCCGACACGCAGGAGCGCACCAGGTAGCTCTCATAGGCGGCCTTCTGCCCAGGGTCCAGATTCCGCAGGCGATCGAGGGGAACCTTCCGGTCGAAGTGCTCCCGGTTGTGGTCGGCCTCCATTTCGGCGAGCAGCGCCTCGAACAGCGGACCCTCTCGGATCAGCTCGGTGCGGGCCGCCTTGTCAATCTCGGTGGTGTAGAAGCGCGGCTCCAGCAGGCCCTCACGCCCCTGGGGCGCGGTGGGGGGCGCCACCGGAGTCGGGGCGATGGCCCCACCCGCCTCGATCCCTGGCATCGCACCCATGGCATAACAACAACGTGATACTACATCACGCCATCAATGCGACCAACTGTCTTTGCGGGAGTGCGCTACCATATCATCTGAGCGTTCCGCGGCCCGGCGCCGGGCGCCGGGACTCCCCGATCCGTTCCCCTCCGTCCATGGAAGCCCTCGCCGACTACTTCAAGGTCTTCTCCGAACCCAACCGGTTGGCGGTGCTCAAGGCCCTGCGGGCCGGCCCCCTCAATGTCACGGCCGTGGTGGAGGCCACCGGGCTCAGCCAGGCGCTGGTGTCCAAGCATCTGAAGCTGCTCACGATCGCCGGTGTGGTGCGCCGCCGCCCGGAGGGCAGCCTCGTCTTCTACGACGTCATCGACAAGGGGGTGTTCCGTTTGCTCGCCCAGGCCGAGAAACTGCTGATGACCGCCCGTCGCCAGCAGCTCGATGCCCTGGCGGCCATCTTCTGATGGGCCCGTGCCCGGGCGGCGACACCGCCGCGCTGCCGACCACGATGCTGGAGCTGCGCCAGGCCCTGGCGGAAGGTCGCCGGGCTTTTGTCGGCCTGCGGCTGCCGGATGCCGATGGGGTCGACCTGGATCTCTCCGGCTGTGATCTGAGCGGCGGCTGCTTTCGCGAAGCCCGCTTCGGCCATGCCTCCCTGCGCGGGGCCACCGTGGCCGGAGCCCGATTCCAGCAGGCGCTGCTCTGGGGTGCCGACCTCTCCGGCCTGCAGGCCCAGGGCTCCTGCTGGCATGAGGCCGATCTGTCGGGATCGCGGCTGCAGCGCTCCGATTTCAGCGGGGCCCTGCTGCACCGCTGCTGCCTGCGGGGGGTGCTGGCGGCGGCCAGCCGCTGGCGGGGAGCCCGGCTGGTGGAGGCGGATTTCCGCTCCGGCCTCGATCAGCTCACCGACCTGGGCGAAGCCGACTTCGAAGCCGCCGATCTCAGTTTCGCCCTGCTGCAGGGCGCCCAGCTCCACGGGGCCAACCTGCGCGGCGCCTGCCTCTACGGCGCCGATCTGCGCCAGGCGTTGCTAGAGGGCGCTGATCTGAGGGGCTGCGATCTGCGGGACTGCCAGCTCGGTGGTGCCACCCTCCGCCATGCCGCCCTGGAGGGCACCCTGCTGCCCGCTGGCGTGATCGATCCACCATTCTGAGCGGGAGTCCCTGCCCCTGTCCTGCCATGGCCGCCCCCGACCGTTTCGATCTGATCGTGATCGGGGCCGGCTCCGGCGGCCTGGCCGCCGCCAAGCGGGCCGCCAGCCACGGGGCCCGCGTGGCCGTGATCGAAGGCGATCGGGTGGGCGGCACCTGCGTGATCCGGGGCTGCGTGCCCAAGAAGCTGCTCGTCTACGGCTCCGCCTACCGCCACCTGCTCGGCGATGCCGCCAGCTACGGCTGGCGTGTGGAGGCCCCTCACTGCGATCCGGGCCGGTTGCTGGCGAACGTGCGGGCGGAGGTGGACCGGCTCAACACCCTGCATATCGGCCTGCTCGAGCGGGCCGGTGTGGAACTGGTGCCCGGCTGGGGCCGCTTTCTTGATCCCCACCGCGTCGGTGTCCGCCGCGCCGAGGGAGCGGAGCGCGAGCTGCTGGGCCAGCGGATCCTGATCGCCACCGGCGGTCGCCCGGTGCGGCCCGCCTTCGAGGGCGCCGGGCTGGGCTGGGTCAGCGACGATCTGTTCCGGCTGGAGTCGCTGCCCGAGCGGGTGGTGATCGTGGGGGCGGGGTTCATCGCCTGTGAGTTCGCCGGCATCCTCAACGGCCTCGGGGTGGCGGTGACCCAGCTGGTGCGGGGCGACCATCTGCTGCGGGGCTTCGACCGGGAGCTCTCCGACGCGGTGCGCGACGCCATGGAGGCCGATGGCATCGACCTGCGCCTCTGCCACAGCCCTGCCGCCATCACCGGCACCCCCGGCGACCTGGTGGTGACCAGCGCGAGCGGGGAACGGATCCCCTGTGGCGGCGTGCTGCTGGCCACCGGCCGGGCCCCCTTCCTCGATCCCCTCGACCTCGAGGCCGCCGGGGTCTCCTGCGAGGGTCGCCGCATTCCGGTCGACGCCGATCAGCGCTCCAACGTGCCCCACATCTTCGCCGTCGGGGACGTGACCGATCGGATCAATCTGACCCCCGTGGCGGTGGATGAGGGGCGGGCCTTCGCCGACAGCGTGTACGGCGCTCGGCCCCGCCGGGTCAACCACGATCTGGTGGCCAGCGCCGTGTTCAGCCAGCCGGAGCTGGCCACGGTGGGGCTCAGCGAAGCGGCGGCGGTGGAGCGGCTGGGGGTGGAGGCGATCCGGATCCATCGCGCCCGCTTCCGCTCGATGGCCCAGGCGTTGCCCCAGCGCGGTCCCCGCTGCCTGCTCAAGCTCGTGGTGGAGGTCGAAAGCTCGCGGGTGCTGGGCTGTCACATGGTCGGCGAGCATGCCGCCGAAATCATTCAGATGGCGGCGATCGCCATCGGGATGGGCGCCACCAAAGAGGATTTCGATCGCACCATGGCGCTTCACCCCACCGTCGCCGAGGAGTTCGTCACGATGGCGGGGGGCTGATCGGGCGGTCTGGATCCGCCGGCTGATCGGGCCGCCCCAGGCGGGGAGATGACGTTTGCGTCCCGGTCCCTACCCTGAATCCCAGCACCGTTCAAGCCCCACCCCACCACGGCGTGAAGCCCCGCGTCCTGCTGATCGACCACGACCGCGGCGGCCTGGATGCGCTCGGGCGCTTCCTCGACCAGACCGGCTGGCGGGTGAGCCAGGCCGAGGATGGCCATCGGGGCCAGGCCCTGGCCCTGCAGGAGGCTCCCCAGCTGATCGCAATGGATCTTCTGCTGCCCAGGATCGATGGGCTCACCGTGCTGCGGCGCCTGCGCCACGATCCCCGCACCGCTCGCACACCGGTGCTGATCCTCACCGCCCTGGGCAGCACGGACGACAAGGTGCGGGCCTTCAACGCCGGGGCGGATGACTACCTCACCAAGCCCTATGCCAGGGAGGAACTGCTGGTGCGCCTGCAGTCGCTGTTGCGCACCCTGGGGCCGGCCCCGCGGCCCGGGGCTCCCCCCGAGGTGCTCAGCTACGGCCCCCTCACGCTGGTGCCGGAGCGCCACGAAGCGATCTGGTTCGAGCACCCCGTGCGGCTCACCCCGATCGAGTTCGAGCTGCTGCACTGCCTGCTGCAGCGCCACGGCCAGACAGTCCGCTTCTCCCTGATCCTCCAGGAGATCTGGGGCCACGGGCCGGGCGAAGACATCGAGTGCATCCGCACCCACATCCGGCACCTGCGGGGCAAGCTGGAGCGCGACCGACGACGGCCGGAGTTCATCACCACCATCTATGGGGTGGGTTACTGCCTCGATCTGCCCGTCCGGTCCCCCGCCTCCGCCGGGGGCTGGTCGGATCCGCTCACGGCCTGACGCCCCGGCGGGCGGATGTATCAAATGGCACGGGGTTCGGTCATCGCTGCACATCGGCGTACCCGCCGGGACGCTTGGATGGGGTTCTGAACCGTTCCCCTTCCGCACGCCCCTTGGACGTTTCCACCCCCCCGAGCGAGCTTCACAAGACCTGCGGCGGCTGCCCCCTGCTTCGCCACAGCAAGAAAAAAGGCTGCAAGGGCAGCAAGTGCTCGAATTACAAAGGCGGCCGCTGCCGCTGCGGCCGCGACTGATCCGAGGATCTCAGGCGGCCGGCGCGGGGGCCGCACCCGCGGGCAGGGACTGGTCCACGATCAGCAGGGCGCCCATGTCCGTGCCGCAATGGCGCACCTGGCCGAGCAGGTGGGCCACCTCATTTTCGGCATCCACCTGGCTCTGGATCATCGGATCGAGGAACACGGAGGTGCGGTAATCGCCGCAGCGTTCGGCGAGTCCGTAAAGCTGCTGCAGCGACGTGGTGACGTCGGTTTCCATCTCGAACACCGACTCGAACACCTCTTCCACATTCAGCCAGGCGAGGCGGGGCTGATCGATCGCCGCCAGGTCCACCGCCTGGCCGCGGGCCACCAGATAATCGGCGAACAGGCCGGCATGGGCCCGTTCCCCATCGGATTCGGCCCGTGCATAGGCCGCGAAGCCGCTCAGGTCCCTCTGGGCGAACCAGATCCCCAGGGACCAGTAGGTGTAACTGGCGTGCAGCTCCATCTGCAGATGATGGAGCAGACCGGCGAGCAACTCGGGCTCCATCGCCTGGGCCACGGGCCGGCGAGACAGCAGGGGTTCGGCCAGCGCTCGCGAGGCTGGAGCCGGATTGGTGGTCACCATCGTCGATCAGCCGTTCGGTTCAGCATACAAAGGGCCTCCTGGGCCAGATGGGCTGGGCCGTGCGCCGTGGGCGCCGCCCCGGGGTGATCAGCGACACCCCGGGGTCCGCGAAGATCGGCAACCGGGGGACGAACGGCGGTTCAGTTGAGAACTACAGTCAGTTGCAGTTGAACGTGGGGCCGTGAGCAGCGCAGGGTCTGGCGGCATTGCCGAACTCACCCGACGAGCCTGGTATCTGGGCATCCGCCACCGGCAGCTGAGCGTGGCCCATGCCCGCTGTGGCAACCGGCTGCTCCGGCAGCGTCTGCAGGCCGAGCTGATCCAGATGGGGGCCCAGTTCTCCACCCTTCAGACCCTCACCGAAGGCCTGGCCTCCACCTGCGGCCCCGACCACTGGGAACTGCCCCTGCTGCTGGAGGTGATGCGCCGCTCGATCGGCAGCGGCGTCGCCGGCGCCGTCTAGGCCCGTGGAGCCGGCGGGAGGTCTTCCGGCCTCGGCAGGGCGCCGAGGGTTTTCACTCCGTCGGCGGGGAGCATCAGCCGGCTGGTCCCGCGGGCCGTTTCGAGGCTGAGCTGCAGCGGAAAGGCCTGGCTGGGCCTGGGCACCAGCGCGCCGGCATCGAACTGGGCGGACCCCGCCGGCAGCTCGACGCGGCCGGGGGGCACCAGTTCCACGCTGCGGTTCGGCAGGCTCCAGTGGTGGCCCATGCCGTCGGTGAGCCGAAGGGGCTGGCTGTGATCCAGCTGAAGTGCAGGCGAGAGGCCGGTCAGCCGCAGGCGCCAGCCGGCGGGAAAGGCGGGATCGGGCTGCTCGAACAGGCCCAGGGAGAAGCGCTGGCTGGCCTGATCAGTGAGGCTCCAGGCGCGGGCGGCGGTGGTGGCCGCCGTGCTGGGCGCTGCCGGCGAGGCCCGGGCCGCCGCCGACTCGATCGGTAGGAGAGGCATCGGCAGCAGCACGGGCAGCAGCAGGGCCAGGCGGAGCAGAACGGCCATCCAGCCCCGGATCCGGAGCCCGTGGGGCCTGGGCGAGGCCTGAGCCAGGGTCGAATGAGCCATTCGATCACTTGCGCATAACGTCCTTTCAACGATAGCGTGATAAAAGGATCTGCCTCCCGGCTTGATCCTGTCCCCCACCCCCGAGGTCCCCATGTCCTTCCTTGCACTGCGTCGCTCCCGGGGCAACCCCTGGAGCCGCTTCCAGGACTGGGTCACCAGCACCGAGAACCGCCTCTACGTGGGCTGGTTCGGGGTGCTGATGATCCCCACCCTGTTGACGGCCACGGTCTGTTTCGTGATCGCTTTCATCGGCGCGCCTCCCGTCGACATCGACGGCATCCGCGAACCCGTCTCCGGCGGCCTGCTCTACGGCAACAACCTCATCACCGCCGCGGTGGTGCCCTCCTCCAACGCCATCGGCCTGCACTTCTACCCGATCTGGGCCGCCTCGAGCCTGGATGAATGGCTCTACAACGGGGGGCCCTATCAACTGATCATCTTCCACTTCCTGATCGGCATCTTCTGCTGGATGGGCCGCGAGTGGGAACTCAGCTATCGCCTCGGCATGCGCCCCTGGATTGCCGTGGCCTATTCCGCTCCGGTGGCCGCCGCCACCGCCGTGCTGCTGGTGTACTCCATCGGGCAGGGCTCTTTCTCCGATGGCATGCCGCTGGGCATCTCCGGCACCTTCAACTTCATGCTGGTGCTCCAGGCAGAGCACAACGTGCTCATGCACCCCTTCCACATGCTCGGCGTGGCCGG
>CAYGQY010000025.1:0-10994 GCA_964352195.1 uncultured bacterium | reverse complement strand
GGGCGGGCCTGACGGGGTGGTGGATCGGACGGTGGCCTGGGCCGCGGGCCGTTCCGCCGAATCGATCCAGTCGTCCGTGGCCGAGGGGCGCAGCAGGCGCAGCAGCCGCTCCTCGCTGAGGCCCTGGTCGGCCAGCAGCTCCGCCCCGAGGCGGGGTTCGTCCAGCAGGGCCAGCAGCAGATGGGGGAGATCCACCAACCGCGACCCCCAGGCGGCCCGACGGCGGTCGGCGGACTCCAGCAGATCCTCCAGAGCGTCGCCGATGAACAGGTCGGAGGACGACGTGGACGGCTGCTCGGCGCAGAAGGTCTCCAGGCGATCGAGCAGGCGATCGCCGTCGATGGGCAGGCTCGCCAGCGGGCTCTCCGGGCGGGGGTCCTGGAACAGCGCCTGCAGCAGGTGCTCCACGTCCAGCTGGCCATGGCGCCAGCGGCGGGCATGGTCCTGACTGGCCAGCAGCAGATCCCAGGCCGCGTCGCTGAACCGGTCGGGTTCGCTGGTGAGGCTGCCCTGGGGCACTGGGTCAGGAGGCCGCATCGGCCCTCGAAGACAGCTGGATGAGCTCCACCTTGTAGCCGTCCGGGTCTTCCACGAAGGCGATCACGGTGCTGCCATGTTTCATCGGCCCCGGTTCGCGCACCACCCGTCCCCCCCGGGCGGCGATGCCGGCGCAGGTGGAATGGATGTCATCGACACCGAGGGCCAGGTGGCCGAAGCCCTCGCCCAGCTCATAGCGCTCGATGTCCCAGTTGTGGGTGAGCTCCAGCACGCTGGAGTCGCGTTCATCGCCATACCCCACAAACGCCAGGGTGAAGCGTCCGGCGGGGTACGCCTTGCGGCGCAGCAGGCGCATGCCCAGCACCTCGGTGTAGAAGGCGAGCGACCGCTCCAGATCCCCCACCCGGAGCATGGTGTGCAGCAATCGCATCGATGGGGGGTCCTGGAGTGATGGAACGATTCTGACCGTTGAGCTTTCGGGGGTGGGGACCCGCTGGAGTCGGGGCTGGCCGCCCACGGATCCGAACCCCGGACGGTGCCGAGGGCCACAACAGACCGGGCCGGGGCCGCCCATAAGATCCCAGCAAGCTTGAACGACCGGCACCTTCGTGATCGACACCCTCGACCTCGTGATCGATTCCATCGTGGCCCGTGAGGTGCTGGACTCCCGTGGCACCCCCACGGTGGAGGCGGAGGTGCGGCTTGAGGGCGGCGCCCAGGGTCACGCGATCGTGCCCAGCGGGGCCAGCACCGGCGCCCACGAGGCCCATGAGCTGCGCGATGGGGGCCACCGATTCGGCGGCAAGGGCGTGCAGAAGGCAGTGGCGAACATCGAGGAGAAGATCGCGCCGGCCCTCTGTGGCCTCAGTGCCCTCGAGCAGATCGCCGTGGACACGACCATGATCGAGTTGGACGGCAGCGACAACAAATCGGCCCTGGGCGCCAACGCCATTCTCGCGGTCAGCCTGGCGGTGGCGCGGGCCGCGGCCGATGGTGTCGGCCTTCCCCTCTACCGCTACCTGGGCGGACCGATGGCCACCCTGTTGCCGGTGCCGCTGATGAATGTGATCAACGGCGGGGCCCACGCCACCAACAACCTGGACTTCCAGGAGTTCATGCTGGTGCCCCACGGCGCCCCCAGTTTCAGCGAGGCCCTGCGCATGGGCACCGAAGTGTTCCAGACCCTCAAGGGCCTGCTCGGCGCCGAGGGTCTCTCGACCGCGGTGGGCGATGAGGGCGGGTTCGCCCCCGATCTGCACAGCAACGACGCGGCCGGCGATCTGCTGGTGGCGGCGATCGAGAAGGCCGGCTACCGGCCGGGGGAGCAGATCTCCCTCGCCCTCGACGTGGCCAGCACCGAGTTCTTCTCCGGCGGCCGCTACGCCTTCGGCGGCGGCAGCTACACCGCGGCCGAGATGGTGGACCAGCTGGCGGCGCTGGTCAGCAGGTACCCGATCGTCTCGATCGAAGATGGCCTGGCCGAAGACGACTGGGAGGGCTGGGCCCTGCTCACCGAGCGGCTCGGGGGCCGCGTGCAGCTGGTGGGCGACGACCTGTTCGTGACCAACACCACCCGCCTGCAGCGGGGCATCGAGGCGGGCACCGCCAACTCGATCCTGATCAAGGTGAACCAGATCGGCTCCCTCACCGAAACCCTGCAGGCGATCGATCTGGCCGGCCGGGCCGGCTACACCAGCGTGATCAGCCACCGCAGCGGCGAAACCGAGGACACCACCATCGCCGACCTGGCCGTGGCCACCCGCGCCGGCCAGATCAAGACGGGCTCCCTCAGCCGCAGCGAGCGGGTGGCCAAGTACAACCGTCTGCTGCGCATCGCAGACGAACTGGGCAGCCAGGCGCTCTATGCCGGAGCCGAAGGGCGGGGACCCCAGGGCAAGGGCTGAGCGCCCCGCTCCGGCTGGGTCGTGGGGATCGACGATCCTCGCTCCCTTGCATCGTGGACCAGCCCTTCAGCAGCTACCGCTTCTGCTTCCCAGCCACCTCCATCGACCTGGCCCGTGATCCGGTGCAGGGATGTACGCGTTTCTCCGACGGGAGCAGCCGGCGGCTGTTCAGCGAAACACTGACGCCCCCGCAAGGCACCGGCCGGATGAACGTCCGGATCGTCTCATCCAGCCAGCCTGGGGCGCTCAGCCCCCGGCCCCGGGCAGCTTCTCCAGGCGCGCCTCCCGCCGCTGACGCCCCTGGAGCTTGATCCAGCTCAGGCCCACCGGCAGTCCGGCCAGCAGCGGAATCGCCGCCAGGGCCGGCTGGCTGCCGGCCCCCAGCACCGCAGCCGCCACGGTGAAAGCGCCCAGCACGATCGCCAGGCTGGTGCCCTGCTGGGCCAGGGCCAGGCGCCGCAGCAGCCGGTCGGTTTCACCGGCACGGATCTGCACCTGGAGATCGCCCTGCTCCACCCGGGCCAGGCTCTCCTCCAACCGGCGCGGCAGGCCCAGGGCGCGGCTGCCCACTTCCGCCGCCTGTCGGGAGAGTTCGCCGATGAAATCGTTGGGGCCATTCCCGCTGGCGGTCATGAGGGGCAGCAGATAGGGGCGGGCGATGGCGATCAGGCTAAAGCCGGGATCGAGGCTGCGGCCCACGCCCTCGAAGGTGGAGAGGGCCCGCATCACGAAGATCAGCTCGGCCGGCAGGCGGAAGGGCTGGCCGTACACCAGGTCGTAGAGATCACCCGAGAGCTTCTCCAGCACCGAAGCGGAGAAGGGGGGGGTGAGGGCATCGGCGAGCATGACCCGCACCAGCCGCCGCACCGGCCCGGGATCCACATCGGCGGCGATCACGCCCGCCCCCTGAAGTTCATCGACCAGGGCGGAGGCGTCGCGGGCAGCGGCGGCGCGCACCATCCGGCCCAGCCGGCTGCGCAGCCGCTGGGACAGCTGGCCCATCATCCCGAAGTCGTAGTAGATCAGGGCACCATCGGCGGCCACGGCCAGGTTGCCCGGGTGGGGATCGGCGTGGAAGAAGCCGAAGCGCACCAGCTGCTGCAGGTAGCTGGCGGCCCCCTTCTCCGCCACGGCCGAGGGATCGATGCCCGCCTCCAGCAGGGCGGCGCGGTCGGTGATCTTGATGCCGGGAAGGAAATCGAGGCAGAGCACCCGGCGGCTGCTCAGCTCCCAGACCACCGCCGGGATACGGATGCCGCTGTCGTCGAGAAACTGCTGACGGAAGCGGGCGGCGTGTTCGGCCTCGAGGCGAAAATCCAGCTCCCGCAACAGCACCCGGCGGCATTCCTGGGCGATCGAGACCCAGTCACGACCCTGGCCCCAGCGGGGATGGCGCTGCAGCACCGCCGCCACCTGCTGCATCACCTCCAGGTCGAGGCGAAACAGGCGCTCCAGTCCGGGGCGCTGGATCTTGAACACCACCTGGCGTCCGCTGCGCAGGCTGGCGCGATGCACCTGGGCGAGGCTGGCCGAGCCGAGCGGCTTGACCTCCAGATCAACGATCTCGGCGCAGCGCTCGCCGAGTTCCCGCTCCAGCAGCGTCTGCACGACCGGGAAGGGGAAGGCGGGCACGCTGTCCTGCAGACGGGCCAGTTCTTCGACGTAACCGGCGGGCAGCACATCGGGACGGGCTGAGAGCAGCTGGCCCAGCTTGATGAAGGCGGAACCGAGGCCGAGCAGTTCGGTGGTGAGCCAGCGGGCACGGGCCTGCTGACGTACGGCCCGGCGTTCGGCGGTGACCCCTCCGGGGTAGGTCCAGGTCCGGGCATCCCACCAGAGGCCGCCCAGCAACTGCAGCACCGCCCACCAGATCCGCAGCGAGCGGGCGAACCCTCGCCACCGTTGCACCAGAGCCCCCATCAGGCGCGGTCCTCGAGCCGTCGGGAGAGGGCAGCGACCCGGGCCCGCAGGTCATCGATCTGCTGCTGCGGGGCCGGGACCCGCCCGGGTGCGGCGGCGGAATCCTGGCCCCGGGCAGCGGACGGGTCGGCGGCGGCCTCGGTCTCGAGCCGGTCGGCCTCCTGCTCCACCTCATCCCAGAACAGACCCCACTCCCGCAGCAGGCGCTCGGGGGCCTCCTGAGCCAGCACGGCCAGGCTGGCGGCCGAATCGGCCAGGCCGCTGCCCAGACGGGCACCCAGCCGATTCAGGGCGGCCTGGACCAGGGATTGGGGGGCAGGCATCTCCGATCGGTCCAGGCTGGCCAAACTGTGGCAGATCAGGGCAGGTCGCCGGGGGCGGGGGGCGGCGCCGGAAAGGCGTCGCCAGCTTCCGCAGGCGGCTCGGGACGTCCGGGCGGAGCGGGATCCGGGGACCTGTCCTGCTCCAGGGCGGCGCGGCGCTCCTCGTCGGCACGGACCTCCTCCTCCTCCCGCTGCCGCTCGGCCCTGAGTCGCTCCTCCTCCTCCCGCTTCAGCCGCTCCTCCTCCTTCTGGCGCTCTTGCTCGAGCTCCTCCTGGCCCAGGTCGCCGCGGATCTCCTCCGGATCGGCGCCGAACTGCAACCGCAGGCTTTCGAGGCTGGTGCCGGGGAAGGGCTTGACCTCGAACCCCTCCCCGATCGGCACGCCTCCGGCGCGCAGGGCCAGCACCCGATCGGTCACGCCGTAGCCGAGGCCAAAGCACAGGCCAGCCACCAGCGGGAGCACCCAGGGCGCCAGGGGGGCCTGCGCCTTTGCCCTGGAACCGGCACCGGAGCCAGGGCCCGAGCCAGCGGCTGCGGGGCGGGGGGAACGGCGCCGGGCGCCAGGCTCGGGCATGGGGCTGGCTGCACGGGACGTCATCCATCCTCACCCCGGCGGCCACCCTCAGGTGGTGTAATCCGCGTTGATGCGCACGTACTGGTCCGAGAGGTCACAGCCCCAGGCCAGACCGTCGCCGGGCCCCGCGCCGAGCCGCAGCCGGATCGTCACCGTGTCGCCGCTCAGGTAAGGGCCCGCAGCCTGCTGACGGATGTAGGCGGCGGCGGCGGGGCGATCGAAGGCCAGGGGCTGTCCAGCCGCCATCAGTTCGTGAGGGCCCAGCGCGAGGCCCACGGCCTCCGGGTCGAAGGGCACGCCGGCCCGCCCGGCGGCGGCCACGATCCGCCCCCAGTTGGGATCCCGGCCGTGGATGGCGCACTTCACCAGGGAGGATCCGCAGATGGTGCGGGCGATGGTCCGGGCACCGGCCTCATCGGCCGCCCCCTCCACCCGCACCTCCAGCAGACAGGTGGCGCCTTCGCCATCACGGGCGATCGCCCGGGCCAGATGCTGGGCCACCGCCGTCAGGCCGGCCTCCAGGGCGGCCAGGTGCAGCGGCTCCAGGGGCTCGCCGGCGGTAAAGGCCAGGACCGTGTCGTTGGTGCTGGTGTCGCCATCCACCGTGATGGCATTGAAGGAGCGATCCACCGCTCGCTTCACCATGCCCTGCCACAGATCCGCCGGCACGCCGGCATCGCAGCTGAGGACCCCCAGCAGCGTGGCCATGGCTGGATGGATCATCCCCGAGCCCTTGGCCATGCCCCCGATCCGCACCCGTCGGCCGCCGAGATCGGCCTCGAGGGCGATCTGCTTGTCGACCAGGTCGGTGGTGAGGATGGCGGCGGCGGCGGCGGCACCCCCCTGGGGGCTGAGGGCCGCCACCAGGGGATCAAGCCCCGCCAGCAGGGTGTCCATCGGGATCGGCACGCCGATCACCCCGGTGGAGCCGATCAGCACCTCCTCCGGCTGGAGACCGAGCCGCCCTGCCAGGGCGGCGGTGGCGCGCAGGCTGTCCACCAGGCCCCGCTCGCCGGTGCAGGCGTTGGCCTGGCCGGAGTTGATCAGCACCGCGCGGGCGTGGCCGGCCCCGGCCGCCAGGCGCTCGGCGCAGAGGTCCACGCAGGCGGCCCGAACCCGGTTGGTGGTGAAGTTGCCGGCGCAGACGGCGCCCACCGGGGCCAGCAGCAGGGAGAGGTCGGGATTCCCAGAGGCCTTGAGGCCCGCGGTGATGCCGGCGGCCAGGAAACCGCGGGGGGCCGTCACGCCACCGGGCACGGGCCGCCAGGGGGGCACCGGGCTGGCGGCAGCGGAGCTGGGGTCGGACAACAACACAGCGGGACGGCTCGGGGCGATCGAGACTGCCATCCTCCTGCCCTCCGTGCCGTGAAGCCGAACCGCTGGCGGGGCCCCCAGCGCCGCATCGGCTTGACCGGCGGCATCGCCACCGGCAAGAGCCTTGTGGGCACGGCGCTGCGCGATCGCCACGGGCTGCCGCTGCTCGATGCCGACGTGTTCGCGCGGGAGGCCCTGGCACCCGGCACCGACGCCAGCGCCGCCGTGCTGGCCCGCTACGGCCCCAGGGTGCGCGCCGCGGCCGGTCCCGACGGCGGGGAGGGGGCCCTGGACGGGGCCATCGACCGCGCCGCCCTGGGCCGGATCATCTTTCCGCAGGCCGCCGAGCGGACCTGGCTCGAAGCCCTGGTGCATCCGCTGGTGCGGAAGCGCTTCGACCGTGAGCTGGCTGGTCTGGCCACGGCGCCGGCGGTGGTGCTGATGATCCCGCTGCTGTTCGAGGCGGGGCTGGAGAGCCTCTGCAGCGACATCTGGCTGGTGGACTGCGACGAGGGCCAGCAACGGCAGCGGCTGATGCGCCGCGACGGCCTCAGCGCAGCGGCGGCACAGGCCCGGATCGCCGCCCAGTGGCCCCTGGCGCGCAAGCGTGAGCTGGCCGATGGGGTGATCGACAACCGCCACAGCCCCGCCGAGACAGCGGAGCAGATCCGGCGGATCCTGGAGCCAGCGGATCCCGGAACCTCAGCGAGTTCCTGAGGTTCCGCGGTTTCGCCCTGCCGGGGCATGTCTGCCCCACGGAAGACCGAGGGGCCGCGAAGCAGAGCAGGTCGTCGAAGCCGAGGCCGAGATCGGGGTACTCGATCCTCGCCTGCAGCCGATCCCCAGGCTTTCGCGGGTATGGCGTGCGTCCTTCGATTCGGCATTTCCAGCAGGATTAGGGTGCGGCACTCCGGCTCACTCCCTGGGTCTGAGGGAGCCGCCGTTGCAGAAGCGAGTCGCCCAGGCCTGATGCACCTCCTTGGTGTCACCCGTGCTGTTCCCGGCGTGCCCCTCGATGTGCCACCGCACGGAGGTGTCATGGCAGGCCCGCAGGAGTTTCGCCTGCCGGGCCATCGGAACCAGGGAGGCCGCGATAACGACAGCTCTGATGCTCGTGGCCAACTGAAGAACGATCCCCGCATGGGCCCGGATCCTCTCCCGTGGAGACAGGGTCTGGTCGCCGTGGTCGCCCTTGGGGTGGCCGGGTAATCCGGCCCCATTCCACCATTGATGATCCCTTTCAGACCTCCATGCCATCCCCGGATTCGCCTGGAGCGGGTGAACCTCACTGGGGGGCTGATGGGCGGCAGCGCCAGCACCAAAGTGCCGGCTTCAAACAGATGCTTCGGACGCCGTTTGGGCCGCACTCCACCGCCGGCCGCCACCGGGCGATGGAGAGCCGACGTCGACATCAGCCCTTCAGCTGCACGCTGAGGATCTGGTTCGCGAGCTTGGGGTCGGCCTTGCCGCCGGTGCGCTTCATCAGCTGCCCGACGAAGAAGCCCTGCAGCTTGGTCTTGCCGCCGCGGAAGGCGGCCACTTCCTCGGGGTGGGCCGCCAGCAGCTCGTCGACCACCGCCTGGATGACGGTGGGATCACTGATCATCCCCAGGCCGCGCTCGGCCACGATCGCCTTGGCGGAGCCGCCCTGCTCCAGCAGCTCCGGCAGGATCTCCTTGGCGATCTTGCCGCTGATCGTGCCGACTTCGATCAACTGCACCAGTTCGGCCAGGGCCTCCGGCCGCAGCGGCAGCTCGGCGATCGACAGCCGGTTGGCGTTCACATGGGCGGCGATGTCCCCGGTCACCCAGTTCGCCACCCCCTTGGGATCGCCCCCGGCCGCCACGGCGGCCTCGAAGTATTCCGCCATGGTGCGCTCGTCGGTGAGCACCCGGGCGTCATAGATGGAGAGACCGAGCTGCTCGTGGTAGCGGTGGCGTTTGGCGGCCGGCAGTTCCGGCAGTTCGGCGCGCCATCCCTCACGGCGGGGGCCGGTGACCTGGATCGGGCCGAGATCCGGTTCGGGGAAATAGCGATAGTCGCTGCTGCCCTCCTTGCTGCGCATGCTCCTGGTGAGCTGCTTGCTTTCATCCCAGAGGCGGGTTTCCTGGTGGATCGGCTCGCCAGCCTCAATCGCCTTGATCTGGCGGGCGATCTCGTGATCACAGGCCTTCTGGATCGCCGAGAAGGAGTTCATGTTCTTGATTTCCACCTTCACGCCGAAGGGATCGTCGGAGCTGCGCCGCACCGAGATGTTGACATCACAACGCAGGGATCCTTCCTGCATGTTGCCGTCACTCACGCCCAGGTACCGCATGATCCGGCGGATCTCCGAGGCGTACTCGGCCGCCTCCCGGCCGGTGCGCAGATCCGGCTTGCTGACGATCTCGGCCAGGGCCACCCCGGCGCGGTTGTAATCCACCAGGGAGTGGGTGCTGCCGGCGAGCCGGTCACTGCCGGCGTGCACGAGCTTGCCGGCGTCCTCCTCCATGTGGAGCCTCTCGATTCCGATGCGCTTGGTGTAGGTCTCCTTGCCCTTTTCGGCCACCTCCACCTCGATCCAGCCGTCTTCGGCGATCGGTTGGTCGTACTGGGAGATCTGGTAGTTCTTGGGCAGATCCGGATAGAAGTACTGCTTGCGATCGAACTTGCTGTGCTCGGCGATCTGCAGGTTGAGCGCCAGGGCCGCCTTCACCGCATACTCGAGCACCTTCTCGTTCAGAACCGGCAGGGTGCCGGGAAGGCCCAGCACCACCGGGTCGATGTGGCTGTTGGGGGCGTCGCCGAAGCTCGTGGAGGCGGCGGTGAAGATCTTGCTGGCGGTTCCCAGCTGCACATGGGTCTCGAGGCCGATCACCGCCTCCCATCCCTCGTGACCGATGGCCGACGCCATACCGAAGTGCTCCCGCGGCTCCTGGGCCGTCGATCCTAGGCAGCGGGATCCACCTGGAGCTCCCGATGGCCGGTGGCGGGATCCAGCCGGCGGTGCAGGACGGTGCCACCGGGCAGCAGCAGGGCGATCTCGGCGGTGGTTCGGATGCGGTTGCCGCCCAGCAGATGGCCGCCCCGGCAGTGTCCCGCCGCGTCGGCGACGGCCAGATGGAGATGCACGCCATCGCCGCCGAGACTTCCCTGCAGGCTCAGCAGCTCCCAGGGCCCCGGCAGCTCCAGGGCCTTCTCCTCCCCCGCCGGCCGGAGGCGCAGCGCTTCGAGGCTGCCGATGGCCGAACTCACCCAGGCGGCCTTCAGACCCCGTTCCAGCACCAGCTCCTCCAGGGAGCCGCGCAGATCGCGGCCGGCCGGCAGGCGCAGGCTCAGCAGGGCGACATCGCCGGGCCGGGTGACGATGGCCGAAGCTGAGGGACTCGCGGGCCTTGACTCGAACTCCGCCATGGACGGCGCCACCCCGGAACCTGTGCTCATCCTGGGCGGTGGCCTGATCGGGCTGGCGATTGCCCACCAGCTGGCCCGGCGGGGTGAGGCCGTGCTCGTGCTGAGCCGGCGGCGCAGCGAGGCAGCCGGTTTCGTGGCCGCCGGCATGCTCGCCCCCCACGCCGAGGGGCTGCGGGGCCCCCTGCTCGAGCTGGGCCGGCGCAGCCTGGCGGGCATCCCCGACTGGGTGGCGACGATCGAGGCCGATGGAGGCCTCCCCTGCGGTCTGCGGCCCTGCGGCATCGTGGTGCCCTTCACCACGGCGGCCGACCGGGACGCCTATCCCACGGCGCGCTTCGGCCAGCCCCTGGAGCGGGCCGCCCTGGAGCGGGAGATCCCGGGGCTGGCCCCGGCCTGGAGGGCGGGACTGCTGTTCGAGCAGGACGGTCAGATCGACAACCGCCGCCGGCTCATGCGGGCCCTGGAGCGGGCCTGCAGCGCCCTGGGGGTGCGCTTCCAGGAGGGGGCCCAGGTGGAGCAGCTGCTGGTGCGGAGTGGCCGGCTCGAGGGAGTGCGGCTGCGGCGTGCCGAGGGGGGCGAGACGGAGATCCCCGCCGGCCGGGCCGTGCTGGCCTGCGGCGCCTGGAGTGCGCGGCTCCTGAGCCAGCTGCCGGTGGTGCCCATCAAGGGGCAAATGCTGTCGCTGCAAGGACCCAGGCAGGCCCTGAGGCGCGTAGTGTTCGGCCCCGGCACCTACCTGGTGCCGAGGGAGGACGGGCTCCTGGTGGTGGGCGCCACCAGCGAGCCGGAGGCGGGCTTCCGCGAGGGACTGACACCCCAGGGACAGCGCCAGCTTCAGCACGGCCTGGCCAGCCTCCTCCCCGAGGCGGCCCACTGGCCGCCCATGGAGCGCTGGTGGGGCTTCCGCCCCGGGACCCCCGACGCGGCCCCGCTGCTGGGCCCGTCGCCGATCGCGGGGCTCAGCCTGGCCACCGGCCACTACCGCAACGGCGTGCTGCTGGCCGCGATCACGGCCGAGGCCATCGCCGCGGAAGTCTGCCGGGGCCTCGACGGGAACGGGGATGGGG
>CAYGQY010000024.1:0-11073 GCA_964352195.1 uncultured bacterium | reverse complement strand
GTGATCTCCGGGGGAGCGGAGGGATAGGCGGGCAGGGGAGCGCCATCCCAGGAGTGGGAACTCCGGACCAGGGTCTCGACCTGGATTCCGCTGCCGGAGAGCGCGGCGGCGGGTTCAGCCCGGGAGGGCAGGCCGGGGAGACCCGCCAGGACCGCGCAGGCCAGCAGGGGCGCACACCGGTTCGGCCCGGACAGTGAGCGCATGGGAGTCGGGGGCATTCGCTGCTCCATGCTGCCGTTCCACCCTCCCGCGGGTCTCCGCTCCTGTCAGCACCACGAAGCCCGCCCTGGAGAGGGCGGGCTTGCGCGTCAACTGGCCTCCATGGGCCAGGCCTTTGATGGGACGGTCAGATGGTGGCTTCTTCGGTTGTGGGGACGGAACTCTTCGGCGCTGGCACCTGGGGCCATGGTTCCAGGGG
Organism: uncultured bacterium; assembly: GCA_964352195.1. Lineage (GTDB taxonomy): Bacteria > Cyanobacteriota > Cyanobacteriia > PCC-6307 > Cyanobiaceae > CAYGQY01. Next base: position 10,655 of record CAYGQY010000024.1, on the reverse strand, counting down.
GGCATCCCTTGGGGTCCTGGGCACCTGAAACGATGCGGCGGACGTCCTGATCCCACGCTGAACAACGGGGACTAGGACCTGGGACAGCCAGATATCAAGCGAGCGTGCTGGAGCAGGGGCCGGTTCATCCGCGAGTTCCTGATCCCTGGTTGGGCGGCGTGTCGTCCATGCGGTGCCTCCGAATCCGTGGTTTCACTCTCGGCCCGGCAGGCGGGTGGGACCGGGGACGAACGGAAGGACGACATGTCTCGTCACCGAATCCACGTCCCGGGGGCACGGCGCCGTGCTGGCGGCCAGACTGGCCCCGAGTCCACCCGGATGGCGTTGCCGGTCGGGGAATCCTGGCGTTCCATGGCTGACAGCGAGTTCCAGAGGTGCTCTCCGGCCGTGGCTCGAGCCCGGGCTCCCCTCCCTGGGACCAGCCGCGCCAGCCCACTGTGGACCCGGCTGTTTCATCTGTTCAACATTCCCGTGCTGGTGCTGATGGCCGGCAGCGGGCTGCAGATCTACAACGCCAATCCGGTGTTCGGCGGCCGGGATGGGGCCACCGTGCCCCGGCTGTTCACCCTGGGCGGCTGGCTGGCCGGTGGCCGCGACTGGCATTTCGGCGTCATGGCCCTGTACGCCCTGAATCTTGGTCTCTGGATCGTTTTGCTGCTCCGCAAGCGGCGCCGGCGACTGGCCGATCCCGCCGATCTCGACACCGTGCGAGCCAGTCAGAACGGGGCCAAGCGCAGGCGGGCCGCTCACCGGCTCGTGTACACCCTGATGCTGGTGGTGCTGGCCCTCAGCCTGCTCACGGGTCTGGCCCTCTACAAACCAGCTCAGTTCTGGTGGCTCTCCGGCCTGTTCGCCTTCGGCAGACCGATCGGGGCCACAAGCTGGCACACCCTGAGGGTCAGCCATCTGGCCACGATCCCCGCCATCGTGCTGCTGGTGGGGGCCCATGTGGGCCTGTCCTGGCGGATCGGCGGCCTGAACCTGCTGCGCTCGATCCTGCCCTGATGGCTCCGACGCTGCCATGACCCGCTCCGCCCCGCTCTCCCGCCGGGGGCTTCTTGGCCTCGGTCTGGGGGGAGGGTCCTCCCTGCTGCTGGGAGGATGCATCCTTGATCGTTACAGCGAGGCGGTGGGGAACGCCACCCAGCCCCTCAACGAACGGATCGAGGCCCTGATCCAGAGCCCGAAGCCGGTGCCGGAGTTCGGTCGCGACCAGGTGGATCCGGATGCCCTGTTGATCAACAGCTTCAACGGCATCCCCCGGCTGGATCCAGTCCGCTACCGCCTGCGGGTCGACGGACTGGTCCGCCAGCCCCTCAGCCTCGACCTGGCGGCGCTCCGCGCCCTGCCCCAGCAGGACTGCGTCATCCGGCACGTCTGCGTGGAGGGCTGGTCGGCCATCGTGGCCTGGTCCGGGGTGCGACTCTCGGACGTGCTCACGCTGGCGGGCCTCTCCGGACTGGGAAATTACCTTGAGATCGCCTCGGCCGATCAGTATTTTGAGACCTGGGATATCGCGTCGGCCCTCCACCCCCAGACCCTGCTGGCCACGGGCATGAACGGGTCCCCCCTGCCCGTGCGCAACGGCGCACCCCTCCGCCTGGCCAGCCCGATCAAGCTGGGCTACAAGCTCAGCAAGTGGGTCGTCAGCCTTCGGGTTGTCGCCGGCCTCACCCACCGGCGTGGCACCTGGGAGGACAAAGGCTATGAGTGGTTTGCCGGGCTGTGAAGGGGTGGGTGACCAAGCTCAGGGCTTGAGGGGGGCCCAGGCCATGGTGGAGTTGAACTGCTTGCACCAGATCAGCACCGACCCCTGCTGGTTCAACGGGATGGACGGAGGAATCACATAGGTCTGCCCCCCCTGGCTGGACTTGAGGGGGGCCAGCAGGGTGTAGCTGCCCGGCTTGAGCGGATAGGCGGGGGGTTTGGACATCGCCAAGGGCGTGGTGGAGCGGCTGAACACCACCTTCAGATCTGGAGCCGATTCGCTCGTCTTGAAATCCTTGCTGAGGATCAGCAGCGTCTTGCCGTCCTTCGTCTTGATCGTGAATCCGCCGCTGACCGGTTTTTCGGCCCGGCGGAACGTCTGACTGGCCAGGATGCCGGCTGGGGCCATCCGCGGCTCCTGGGCCTGGAGCAGGGTTCCGGAGCCGCCAGCGATGGTCAGGGCCAGGGCGCCGACAAGACAGGTGGACAGGGTGGACATGGGAGGAAGGATTTGGGGGGTGGGGAGGTCGGCAGGGAGTTCAAGCCAACTCCTGCAAGGCCTGTCTTCCATACCGGTCCCACGGTGGATCGGATGTCGGTGGCCGGAGTGGCCCCGGGTGGCCGCCCAGGGCCTCGGCCGGTGAAGATTCCTCTCCCGGGCGGTCGGTGTCGTCGTAATGGCGGGAGGCTGGTTGCATCAAGAGGCAGGTGAGGGCTCCGACTCCCTGTCAGGCGAAACGAGGCGCAGTTGCGTCCGTGTGTGAACGGCATACCCAACCTTGTTCTTCTGAACTCCATACCCATGGCCAATCTCCAATGGCTTGAAGCGGATGCTGGGCCCGTCGTGGCTGAAACCAGCCACGGCTGCCGCATTCTCCGCTCCCCGTCGATCGGCTACGTCGTCACCACGACCCAGTGTCCCGATCGCCACTGGGACGCTCCCAACCTCCCCACCGCCTATGCCTTGTGCGAGTCCCTGGAGGGACGGGGGGGCCATCGCCTCGGCTGAAGCGATCGCGCCTCAGGAGGACGTCCGAAACTGGTCCTGGAGCAGCCCGCGCTGATACTCCAGGGAGAGGGCCTCCAGGTGGCTCCTCGCCTGTTCATGGAGGGCCGGGTCCACCTGGTCAAGCACCTTGCCCTGGGGAACGCGCATCCGCACCACCAGGCCCAAGGCATCGAACAGACGGACCTGATCGCTCTGCCAGCCCTGATAGTCGGCAGCCACCGCTGCCAGCGCTTCGGCGGGAATATCCCCATCCGCCACGTGGGGGCGCATTTCCTGAACCTGGGCCAGACGGGCGGAGGTGACCAGGGCATGGGCGGCCGCCAGAGCGGCGAGGCTGTCGCAGGCCTCACGCTTAAGCACGGAGAGGTCCCTGCTGAGCACGGCGGTCTCCACCGATAGCGGCTCCCGCAGGGAGGGACAGAGAGCGGCCAGCTCCGTGGCCGGGTCCACCGCCGGAAGTGGTGGACGGGGCGATTCGGGCGCTGGTCTGGAGTCCGGTCGGAGGGACTCAGCCCAGCCCTGAAGCCAGCGGGAGAGGCGCAGTCTGATCTTGCGAGCGGCCAGCCTCATCGTTTGTCCTCCTCGCCTTGATCCACTCTGGCGGTGCAACCCCCCTTCGCCCACGGGGGAAGGCCGATCGCTGGGCCTTCGGCAATCCGCATCCGCTGGACCCTGCCGCCTGGCGAAGGCGTGGACACGCCTTGAAGTGCGGGGAACCGCCACGCAACGACGACAAGCACTGTTAATATGTCGTAACATTGAACCGTACCCATGGCTGATTCCCTCTCCCTGAATCGCCAGTTCACCCTGGCTCTGCACAAGCGGGCAATCGAATCCTGCGACGATATCGACCAGCTTCGCGACGTGGCCCTCACCCTGCTCACGGCCTGGCAACTGCAGGCCCAGTTCAGTGAACAGTATGGGGCGGAAATGCTGGGTCTGAAGCGATCGACCCACTGATTCCTGCAGACCCGGTGGATCCAAACGGATCCCAATGGCAGGGGGACATGAATGGGGGGCGCTCAGGAGTTAAGAAAGGTGAGAACATCCCGGCTGATGGGCTGGTTGGGCATCCCCACTGCCCGGTTGATCATTGTATGTTCCAGCCGATAGGACTTGTGGGTGGCACTCCACCCCTGCCGAAGCCGCAGGGAATGGGCGAGGGCGGCAGCACTGCGCAGACTTCCTTGCTTGAGCGTTGTGCACAGGAGCACGTCCAGAGATGATCGAGCGGATGGGAGATCACCCTGTCGGGACAGGAGAAGGTGGGCAGGTGAATAGCGTTCCAGGTGAGTCGTGAGCTCGCGTTCGGCGAGACCCTGAGCGCCGACGAGACGCTTCATTTCCTGACGAACCGGTGGCCGCGCTGATCGGTAGCGGGCCACAAGATCATAGGACGCGGAATCGATCAGAATGCATTTGCTGATCTCCGCTGCCAACAACCCTTTCGCCACGGCCAGAGCTAGAAGATAGGCACCTGCGGAGTGCCCGGAAGCCACCAGATCCGATCCTGGTGGCAGCAGACAATAGGATCCGAGTTGATCCACGATCCAGGAGGAGAGAGCAGAAACTGCCTCCAATTGAAGATCCAGGCTAACGTCTGACGTCGCACTGGCCAGGGGGTAATTCGCGGAAACAAAATGATAGCCAGAATCCGTGAAAAAACCAGGTTTGACACCAACATGGCGTTTATCCCCGCTGCTGAGACCACCGCCGTGCAGAAAGAACACGACACCGCGGGGCTCTGGGAGGCTTGTCCGATAGAGATCAATGGAGGTCTGACTGTCAACCAGATGACCCGCCAGGCCTTTGCTATAGATGAGTTCAAGGGGGGCTGGCGCCGCTCTGCCGCGATGGGGCCGCACTCCTCGCTGGGAATCAGCCCCTGGCTCCCGCCCAAGCCAGCGAGACAACGAACCAAACAAAAAAGCCATGGGGGGGACTGCTTTTGTTTCAGTTTACCAAGGCTGCAATGCGTCGAGTCGGCATCACTCTGAGCTCCCGCTGGAGCTGATTCCCACAACGCTGGGGCCCAGCGGATTCGAGATCCGCCGGCCCAGGGCGAGCGGGTCATGACAACGAAATGCAACAATCTGGCCGGGATGCTTTCACCTTGCGGCATCAAACCAGGGGGCTCGGTAGTCTTTTCGAAACAATTGAAGCCACACTTCATGAAGTTTCCTTTCCTGGATGACTCGCTGACCGGGACGGCTCCCGATCCCGTCACCGGCCAGGCCTACTCGATGGCCTCCCCGGCGACAGGATTCAGGATCGATGCTTCTGATTTCAACCTCTTTCCAGAACCTGAGGTGGTGATCAGCCCAGGCTTCACCTCTTACAATGAGGCCAACCTTGGCAATGACGAGACGCTGGAGATCTATATTGAAACAGATCGGGGATCGGTCAATACTGACCGCGGAAGAGTTGACAGCGTTGGGCTGACTCGAACCGAAGAACAATATGCCGAAGCCGCATTCAATGAGATTGATCCGATCATTGATGCCGATTTTGTCTTCGTCGACAACCCCAATCAAGCTTATATTTCCATCTATTACGTTGAAACGGTTCCCGTTTTTCTTCCCGGAGTGGTCGGCCTGGCCCACCAGACCGGCGATGACTGGGAAATCTTCGTGCAGGATACGGGGAACAATCAATTTGATGCTAATACCTTTATTCATGAGATCGGGCATACGCTTGGACTGCGTCATCCGAACGAGCGTCCATCCAGTCGTCTGTACGACACCTCCGACACAGTGATGTCCTACAACGCCAACAGCAACGGTGATTTCGACACCCGTTATTCCCCCACTGACATTGCCGCGTTGGTGACGATCTGGGGATTCGAATCGGATAACGGCCAGGATGCCGCCCTTGACTCTGCGTTTGACTATCTCGGAGTGCGGCCCGCCTGAGCCGATGCTGCCGCGCATCTGCGAGCCTGAATTGATGGACGAGCCCGGCCAGGCGCACGCCTACGCCGACGCCGATTTCAGCGGCAGTGATCAGGCCCTGGTCCAGCGCATCCAGGCCCGTTTCGGTGATGACCTGGGTCCGCAGATCGTGGATCTGGGCTGTGGACCGGGCAACATCACCTTCCTGCTGGCCCGCTGCTTTCCCCGCAGTCAGGTGATGGGAATCGACGGCTCCAGGGCGATGCTGGCGATTGCCGGGGCGCGTCTTCAGGCCGATCCGGAGCTGTCCATCCGTCTTCGGTTTCAGCAGATAACCCTTCCCGCCACCGATCTGCCCGGTGGTTTCAGCGCGCTGGTCAGCAACAGCCTGCTCCATCACCTGCACAACCCCCAGGTGCTCTGGAGCAGCCTGCGTCAGCTGGGAGGATCCGGAGCCGCCGTGTCCGTCACCGATCTGCGTCGCCCGGGCGAGCGGTCCGAGCTCGAGGAGCTGGTCAAGACCCACATGGGCCAGGCACCTGACGTGCTGCGTCGGGACTATCGCCACTCCCTCCACGCCGCCTTCACGCGCCGGGAGGTGCTCGATCAGCTCCGGGCGGCCGATCTCGGCTGCCTCGAGGTGATTGAGCTGAAGGACCGGTATCTGGAGATCAGGGGACGCCTGGACTGAGGCGTCCCGGGGGGTGCTGGAGAGCGGGGCTAGGTTGAGATCAACCCTCGGGTTGGGCCCATGTCCACCAATCCCGTCCACTGGTTCGAGATCTACGTCACGGAGATCGGGCGAGCCAAGGCCTTCTATGAAGCGGTCTTCCAGCTGCAACTTGAGGAGATGCCCTCCGACGAGGTCGACGCGTACTTGACCTTCCCGATGCACACCGACCGGGTCGGGGCCGGAGGGGCGCTGGCGAAGATGGAAGGCATGGCCCCGGGAGCGGGCGGGGGCACCCTGGTCTATTTCAATTGTGAGGACTGCTCCGTTGAGGAAGGTCGCGTTGAGCCGGCCGGGGGCGTGGTGATTCAGCCCAAGCGGGCGATCCCTCCCTATGGCTACATCTCCCTGATCAACGACACGGAAGGCAACCTGATCGGCCTGCATTCGCAGACCTGAGCGTCGGCTCCGATCCACCCCATGCCGCCAGCCGAGGCTCTCCCCGGCGTGCTTCGGGTCAGACTGCATGGAGTGACTGCCCAAGACCCATCCATAGGGGGATCCGGCTGGTGAAGGAGAGGCCGAAGCCGCCACCGGTGGAGTCCGGGGAGGAGAGAGAGTCGTCCGGGATGCATCGGGGTCTGAGGATCCTGGCCGGAGTCGGTGCCGTGTCCTTCGTCATGATCGCGATCAACCTTGCCGTGGTGGGCGTGGGGCTCCTGCTGACACCGGCCGGTCCTCCCCGCCGACCCGAGGCCCCCCGGGGTCCGGGGCCCACTCCGTCCAGCATCAGCGCCGCGACCCACCGGATCGGCCGATGACCGAGCAGAGCCAGCATCGACCGGCCAATCCCTGGGTCGCGGCCGTTCCCCTTCTGCTCTATGTCGTGCTCAAGGGCCTCAACGGCACCGTGCTCAAAGGGCTTCAGGGCTATGGGGCGGCCCATCCGATCAATGGGGAGAACCCGATCAGCTTCTGCAACGTGTTCTTCGTGGCCCAGTTGATGGTGGGGATGGCGGCGCTGCTGCCGGGCCGTCAGCGGCTCCGGGACGCCATCGGTCAGCTCAGCCGGTCGGACCGCCGGCTGTTGCTCATCGATGGATCCCTCGGCCTGCTGATCGGCCCCATTGCCTTCTATTTCGCGCTCGAATCGCTCAGTGTGATCAGCCAGACCCTGCTGTTCTCCCTGGTGCTGCCGTTGTCGGCCCTGCTGGCCAGGCAGCTGCTGGGGGAACCCCTGCCCCAGGGGTTCTGGATCAGCCTGACCCTGATCGCTCTCGGCCTGCTGCTGCCCCAACTGGTGATGGGCCCGGCGGGGGACCGGGCCGGGATGGACGATCCCCGGGGTGTGGCCTGGGCCCTGCTGGCGGTGGCGGCCTTCGCCGGTGCCGGCGTGAGCGGCAAGGCGATCGCCGGAAAGGGGTGGCCCCCCAGCCTCACCGTGGGGGTCAGCACCACCATCAGCTCGCTGATCTTCGGCGTGTTGGCCCTGATCCTGTTCGGACCCGACCACTTCCACCTGCTCAGCCTCTGGTGGGTGGTGGGAGTGATCTTGATCTACGGGCTGACCCTCTCCCTGGGGAGCGAGTTGGCCCTGCGCTGGTCCTACCGGCACTGGAGCGTGGCCGATGTGTCGCTCTGGGGTGCGCTGACGATCCTGGTGGCGGTGCTCAGCGCGGCCCTCCTGCTGGGTGAACCGATCGGCTGGGCCACGGCCGCCGGTCTTGCCCTGCTGCTGCTCGGCACCAGCTGGAGCCGCTGGCCCCGTCGCCAGCCCCTCCGGCGCGGCTGACTCTCAGCCCCGTCCGCCTTCCTGCCAGTGGGAGCAGGTATGTGCCGCCGCCGTTCCGGCCGGGAGTACGGCTTGCCAAACCCGACAGACACCAGCCTGGGCGGGGCAGCCTGAAAAGTTGCGGCAGGTGGAGCAACGGGGTGCGAGGGAGACCATCGGCGGCTGTGGAACGGTCAGGAAACCGTCACACGGTAGGGATCGCTGCAGGGGTGTTTCGAGACCTGGCAATACTTCTTCGTCTGCGCGATCCCAAGACTTGCGGGGGAGGCCCGCCCTCCGGGGCCTACGGTCTGCCGGAGCTGACTCCTGGTCATCGGGGAACTGCCGGCCAGTCAGGGGTGGGTGCATGGCAGCCCCATCCGATCCGCACGCCGGTGGCGGCGACCGGTCGCTCTGGTCTCCCTGGCCCTGACGGTGCTGCTGGGCCTGGCTGGCCCCGGGACCTGGGGATCGGAAACGGACCCCGGCCGTCCCGACCGACCGTCCCCCCTGAGCAGCTATGCGCTGGCTCAGGCCGCGCCCTTCAACAGCCCGGCCCATTACCCGCTGAGCCAGCGTCCGGATCCCCGATTCTTCCGACCCCACGCCGAGTGGATCGGGCGCCTGATCCTCCCCCGCAGCCGCGAGGAGGGCCGGGAGGAGGACTGGGTCTGGATCGAGATCGAACAGGCACCTGAGCCCCACCGACGGATGATCGGGCAGGTGGTGCCCCTCTCCTGGCAGGACCGCCCCCAGCTGCGCTCTCTGGTGCGGACGGTGACCACGGATGTGGGCTTCACTCCCGCCGCCGAACGCACTGTCCGAGCGGGCAACGTACTGCCCAGCCGCCTGGGCGGATGGGGTCCGGTGGGTCCCCTGCAGACGCTGGCGGGTGCCCGGCCCCACGATGACGTGATCGTTGCCCTGGAGGAGGTGACCCTCGAACCGCTGGCCGGGGGCGGCAGCAGCCTTCAGATCGGACGGTCACCCATCCAGATCACCGGCCGCTACGAAGCTCTGGTGCGGATCGAGGGCAGGGAAGCGCCGGACTCCGATCGTTTCCGGGTCCGTCACTGGGAGCCTACCCGTGGGGACTTCAGCGGCCCCCTCGACACGGTACGGCTACCCCAGCAGCCCCGGGACCGCTTCGGGCGCTGGCTCTCCACTCCCCTGGGCCTCTCGACCCATCCGCTGGGGGAGCAGGGCTGGTCGCTCTTCGGAGCCCCCGACGCCGATGGGCTGTTCACCGTTCAGGCGATCCGTCCCCGCGCCCTGTTCCGGCTCCAGCCGGACCGGGTTCTGCCGGCCGAATCCGCCGGGTTCCCCTATCTCTTTCATGGCAACTGGCGGGACACCCCCTCCCGTCGCGGCAGGATCGAGCGGGTGCTGCTCCGCCGCGGCGCGGCCGACGCTCCCGGCGGCCCGGACTGGCGTCCGGGCGAGCGGGGCCTGCTGATCCATGCCTTTGGTGGCATCGGGGGCCCGGCCGGGGAACCGACACCTGGGGGCACCGTGACCGGGCATTTCGCCTTCGGAGAAGCCCGGGTGATCCGTGACGGGTTCACCGGTGAGCCGCGATTCGATCTGCGTTACCACCAGATCTACGCCAACAATCCCAACGGCATCGTCTCTGGCACCCAGGACTGGACCGCCTTCACGGGCGATCTGCAGAGGGGCTGGCTCGGCAGCCGGCCGATCTCCGATCTGGTGATTCATCTGGGCGCCTTCCGGGATCTGGACCTCGGCGGTCGCCGGCTTTCCCTGCTCGACGAACTGGCCCTGCAGGCCGAAGTGCTGATGGCGCGCTACCGCAGCGGCGATGGCAGCGGGCTCTCGAGCGTGACCCCGGCCACGTCCTGCGTGCAGGATTCCAGCCAGGCGCTGTTCATCGCGCTGGAGCGACTTCGGGCCACCGTGGAGGAGGATCCTGAGCTGCAGGCCTGGGTGCGGCAGCATCCCCGCGATCCCCAGAGCCAGGCCTTCCGGCAGCTGGTGGAGCTCGCCGGCTCCCTCGACGCCCTGCTGAAACCCTTCGGCACCGTGCGCTCCGACTGGAGCCGGAACGCGGCGGTGCTGGCCGGAACCGCCAGCGATCCGGCGGCACAGCCGCCGGAGGAGGACCTCTTCGTGCGCGGCGAGAACTGGACGGACACCCTTCTGAGCTGGCGCTCGATACTGCCACGCCGCGCCCATGACGACATGGCCGCGGTATTCCTGCGCCACGGAGGGTCTCTGTGGTTCCTGCGCACCAACCAGCTGGCCGGCGGGGACACCACCATCGAACCGCTGGCTCCCACCCTGCTGCTGGGCCGCATCCCCGTGCTTGCGACGCTCCTGCGCCGGCTCACCGATGCCCTCCTCACCCCCCTGGGGCCCGGCGCCACCGGCTGGAGCCTGCTGCTGCTGGGGGGGTACACCGCCCTGGCGCTGACGGTGGGCCGGGCATCGGGCTTCCTGCCACAGCGCTGGATCCACGCCCCCCGCGGCAGCCTGGCGGGCACCGCCGCCGGCCTGTTCCTGACCCCGGCGCTGCTGGAGGAACTGCTGTTCCGGGTGGCCCTGCTGCCCCATCCCCTGGAGGGGGGAGGCCCGCTGGCCGCTCTGGGC
>CAYGQY010000023.1:0-11310 GCA_964352195.1 uncultured bacterium | reverse complement strand
GAATCATGATGCGCACAACCGTCAACGACTGTTCGTCAGTCTGGTTTTTTCGGAAAAACGGCGCGGCGTTCTTTGCAAAAATACTTGCCGACGCAAGCAGCGCGCTGTCAGCGGAACTCATGATCGCGGCCAGCAGCGCGGCATGGCCACCGAAACAGAAGCCGACGCAGCCCAGATCGCCCGTCACCTGCCCCCGCAGCCAGGCGGCGGCGGCGGCCAGATCGGCGAGCAACTGGGAAGTGGTGACCTGATCCTTGTGGCGTCGCCCCTCGGCCAGATCCCCGGCCCCATAGCCCAGTTCGAGGCCGGGGGCCGTGCGGGCGAACAGGGGCACCGCCAGGGCCCCGAAGCCTTGGCCCGCCAGCCGATCGGCCGTGCGGCGCACCCAGCCGTTGAGGCCGAACACCTCCGGGAGGACCAGCACACCGGCCTTCGCTGGCCCCACAGGCCTGGACCACCAGCAGCGGAGCTCGGCCGGGTCCACCAGGGTGCCGGCGGCGACGGGAATCGTGATCCAGCTCCCCATGTCCCTCCAGGATCAGGCAGTCCCACTCTGGCCCGCCCCCCTGTGACGGTGCGAACCGGCACAGGGGGCTATGCCACAGGGGGAATTGTCACCGGCGCCGAAGCTCCGTAGGGTGGCTCCACCTAACCCGTGTCCGTTCCGGCGTGCGATTCCACATCCAGCAGGAAAGCGACATCCCGGCGTCGACCCAGCTCTACAACCAGATCTGCTTCGCCATCGCGGCACGGCATTACCCGCCGGGGCACCGGCTGCCCAGCACCCGCCAGCTGGCCATGCAGACAGGGCTGCATCGCAACACGATCAGCAAGGTCTACCGCCAGCTGGAGAACGACGGCGTGGTGGAGGCCATGGCCGGCTCCGGGATCTACGTCCGCGATCAGCAGAAGCCCCGGGAGCTCAAGCCGCCCCCGGGGCTGCGCAACCGGCTGCGACCGGACATCGACCGGGAGGTGCGCCAGTGCGTCGATGGGCTCCTCAACGCCGGCTGCACGCTGCAGCAGGCCCGGGAGCTGCTGACCCGCGAGATCGACTGGCGCCTGCGCTGCGGCGCCCGCGTGCTCGTGTCCACCCCCCGGGAGGACATCGGCGCCTCGATGCTGATCGCCGAGGAGCTGGAGCCGGTGCTGGATGTGCCGGTGGAGGTGGTGCCGATGGAGGAGCTCGAGGCCGTGCTGGAGAGTTCCAGTAACGGCACCGTGGTGACCAGCCGCTACTTCCTGCAACCGGTTGAGGAGCTCGCCCAGCGCTACGGGGTGCGGGCCGTGGCGGTGGACCTCAACGATTTCCGCCATGAGCTCGATCTGCTCAAGGAGTTGCGTGCCGGCAGCTGCGTGGGACTGGTCAGCATCAGTCCGGGCATCCTGCGGGCCGCCGAGGTCATCCTGCACAGCATGCGTGGCAACGAGCTGCTGGTGATGACCGCCAACCCGGATGTGGGCAGCCGGTTGCTGGCGTTGCTTCGGGCCGCCAGCCATGTGCTCTGTGATCGCCCCAGCCTGCCCCTGGTGGAGCAGACCCTCCGACAGAACCGGGCCCAGCTGATGCGCCTGCCCCAGGTGCACTGCGCCCAGAGCTACCTCGGCGCCGCCACGATCGATCTGCTCCGCAAGGAGATCGGCCTGATTGGCCCCCGCGACGGCTACGTCGACAGCGAGGCCGCTCAGGCAGGATGAAGGCTGTCCCGGCCTGAGCAACGCCCCTGGCGGGCCGGGCGCGGGCCATCCCATCCTTCCGCTCCTGTGCCTTGGGTTCACCGATCCGGCGATTGCTGAGCCCTCTGCTGGCGGATCTGCGGATCATCAAGGAACGGGATCCGGCGGCCCGGAGCACCGTCGAGATCCTGCTCTGCTACCCCGGCTTCCAGGCCCTGGTGCTGCACCGCTGCAGCCACCGGCTCTGGATCATGGGCCTGCCGCTGCTGCCACGGCTGCTCTCCCAGCTCGGCCGCAGCCTCACCGGCGTGGAGATCCACCCGGGGGCCCGGATCGGCCACGGCGTGTTCATCGACCACGGCATGGGGGTGGTGATCGGCGAAACGGCGGAGATCGGCAACCGCTGCCTGCTCTTCCAGGGGGTCACCCTGGGCGGCACCGGCAAGGAGCACGGCAAACGGCACCCGACCCTCGGGGAGAACGTGGTGGTCGGCGCCGGCGCCAAGGTGCTGGGGGCGATCACGGTGGGGGCCAACACCCGGATCGGTGCCGGATCGGTGCTGCTGCGCGATGTGGAGGCCGACAGCACCGTGGTCGGGGTGCCGGGCCGGGTCGTGCACCAGTCCGGAGTGCGGATCGACCCGCTGGCCCACTCCCAGTTGCCCGACGCGGAGGCCCGGGTGATCCGCAACCTGATGGAGCGGATCGATACGCTCGAGAACGAGCTCAGCCGTCTGCAGAGCTGCCTGCGGGAAGTGGCGGCAGGCCGGCCCCTGCAGGAAAGCTGCGCGGGCAATGCCCAGAACCTGAAGGACCGGGAGATCCTCGAGTTCCTCGGTGAGCGCCCGGCCCCCCAGCAGAGCTGAGCCTCAGCCGGTGGCGACGGCCTCGGCGCTCTCCACCCGGGGCTGGAACATGAACATCGAATAGATCACATTGCGACGCATGCCGGTCATCATGTCGAGGAACATGTCATAGCCCTCATTCTTGTATTCGATCAGCGGATCCTTCTGGCCGTAGCCCCGCAGACCCACGGACTCACGTAGGGCATCCATGGCCTGGAGATGCTCTCTCCAGAGGGTGTCGATCTGCTGCAGGATGAAGAAACGCTCCGCTTCCCGCATCAGCCCCGGACGGGCCTGCTCGATCTGGCTTTCCTTGAGGTCGTAGGCGTTGCGCAGCTGCTCGCGCAGGAAGGCCTTCAGCTCATCGGTGGAGAGGCCCTTGAGCTGATCAGGGGTGAGATCAGCCAGCAAATACACGAACTCCTGCACCTTGGCCACCAGCTGACCGAGATCCCACTCCTCTGGAGGTAGATCTGGATTGACATAGGCCTCCACGATGTCATCCATCGTGCGTTCGCCATAGCCGATCACCTGCAGCTTCAGTTCTCTCCCTTCGAGCACGCGGCGGCGCTCGGCATAGACGGCCTTGCGCTGGTTATTCATCACCTCATCATACTCAAAAACCTGCTTTCGGATATCATAATAATAGGTTTCAACTTTTTTCTGTGCCCCCTCCAGGGAGCGGGTGAGCATGCCGGATTCAATCGGCATGTCCTCCTCGACGCGGAAGGCATTCATCAGCCCCGCCACCCGGTCGCCCCCGAAGATGCGCAGCAGGTTGTCCTCCAGCGAGAGGAAGAAGCGGGTGCTGCCGGGGTCGCCCTGACGGCCGGCCCGCCCCCTGAGCTGATTGTCCACCCGCCGGGACTCATGGCGTTCGGTGCCGATCACATGCAGACCTCCGGCCTGACGCACCCCCTCCTCCTCCAGCTGCACCACCCGCTCGTACTCGGAGCGCACCCGGGCGATCAGCCGGCGCAACTCCTGGATCAAGGGGTCGTCGGTGGGAGCCTTCTCCGCAGCCTGGGCGATGCGATCCTCCAGCTCGAGCACGGTGAGGCTGCGGTCCCCCCAGGCCTTCACCAACTGACGGGCCAGCTCCGCCAGGGCCTGATCCGTCTCCTCGCTGAGGGCGCAGGGGTAGAGCGCCCCAATCGCCCGGGCCTCGCTGGGCGCGCGCGCGGGGCCGGCCGCGGCGGTGGAGGTGGCGGCGAATCCGCCGCTGCCCTGCTCCCGCTGCAGGGGAATCGGCGGCTTGTGGCCCTCCTCCGGGCGCACCAGCCGGGGCAGCAGCACCTCCCGGAGCTTGAGGCGGGCCATGTAATCGGAGTTGCCTCCGAGGATGATGTCAGTGCCACGGCCGGCCATGTTGGTGGCGATCGTCACGGCGCCCGCCCGCCCGGCCTGGGCGATGATCTCGGCCTCCCGCTCCACGTTCTCGGGCTTGGCGTTGAGCAGGTTGTGGGGAATCCCCTGCTCGGCCAGCAGCGTGGAAAGCAGCTCCGACTTCTCGACGCTGGTGGTGCCCACCAGCACGGGCCGTCCGGCATGGTGCACCTCGGCGGATTCAGCGGCCACCGCCCGCCATTTCGCGGCTTCGTTCTTGTAGACCTGATCGACCAGATCCTGGCGGGAGCGGGGCCGGTTGGTGGGAACGACAGTGACTTCCAACTTGTAGGTCTTCTCGAATTCCACCTCCTCGGTCTTGGCCGTGCCGGTCATGCCGGCCAGACGTGGGTAGAGCAGAAAGAAGTTCTGATAGGTGATGCTGGCCAGCGTCTGGGTTTCAGGTTGGATCGGCAGCATTTCCTTGGCTTCGATCGCCTGATGCTGCCCGTCGCTCCAGCGCCGGCCAGGCATCACCCGGCCGGTGAATTCATCAACAATGACAGCATCATCCGCCCGCACGATGTAGTTGACATCCTTGACGAACAGCTCCTTGGCCTTGAGCGCATTGGTGATGTAATGAGCCCATGGATCGGCCGGGTCAAAGAGATCCTGCACGCCGAGCAGATCCTCCGCCTTGGCATAACCTTCATCGGTGAGAGTCACATTGCGCTGCTTTTCATCGACCTCATAGTCGCCCTCGGGATCGATGCCATCCTTGGCCGTTCCCTCGGCCCGTGTGAGGCTGCTGGCAATTTCAGCCGCCCTCATGTATTTCTCCTGGGGGCGCTCCACCTGCCCGGAAATGATCAGCGGAGTCCGGGCTTCGTCAACCAGGATCGAATCCACCTCGTCGATGATGCAGTAGTGAAAGTTCCTTTGCACCACCTCCTCGATGTCATTGGCCATGTTGTCACGCAGGTAATCAAACCCGAGCTCACTGTTGGTCGCATAGGTGATATCGCAGGCGTAATTGCGCCGCCGTTCGTTCGGAGCCATGTCCTGCTGGATCAGCCCCACCGACAATCCGAGGAAGCGGTGGACCTGTCCCATCCACTCGGCGTCACGGCGGGCCAGATAATCGTTCACCGTCACCACGTGCACCCCCGCTCCGGTGAGGGCGTTGAGATAGGCGGGCAGAGTGGCCACCAGGGTCTTGCCCTCGCCGGTCTTCATTTCGGCGATCTGGCCCTCGTGAAGCACCATGCCTCCGATCAGCTGCACATCGAAGTGGCGCATGCCCAGCACCCGCTGCCCCGCTTCCCGCACCACCGCAAACGCCTCAGGTAGCAGCTCATCGAGCAACTGGCGCTGGTGAACGGGGCCGGAGGCCTGCTCCAGCCGCTGGCGGAATTCGGCGGTCTTGCCCCGCAGCTCCAGGTCAGAGAGGGGAGCGATCTCCTCCTCCAGCAGGTTGATGTCCGAAACGATCGGCTGGTAGCGCTTCAGCTTGCGGGCATTGGGATCCCCCAGCAACAGCTTGAGCATGGGATCAACATCGACCGGATAGATGGGCACCCTACCACCGCTTCCCGGCTGAGTGGTGGAGAAAAGCCAGTGAGCGCAAGGGTTTTGACCGCCTTCCCCCGTCCAGCGCCCCCGGGGACCTGTACGGTTTGGAGCCAGCCCGCCTCGATCGCTGGTGAGCGAGCAGCGCCACCCTGTCCATGTGGTTCGACACGGTCCACTCAGGCTGCGGCTGCGGCGGAACCTCGATCAGCTCCAGGCCTTGTTCGATGGCCACAGCTTCTGGGCCTGCGGCCGCAGCCACGCCGAGCTGCACCGGATGCTCTCGGGCAGCAGCGTGGTGGTGAGCGCCTGGGTGGGCAGCCGGCTGGTGGGGTTCGGGCGCGCCACCACTGACGGGGTGTTTCGAGCCGTGCTCTGGGACGTGGTGGTCGACCAAGCGCACCAGGGACGTGGCCTGGGACGGAGGGTTGTGGAGACCCTGCTGGGGTCAGCGACGGTGGCCGCAGCCCAGCGGGTGTACCTGATGACCTCCAGAAGCGCACCGTTCTATGGGGCGCTGGGGTTCGACCCGGTGGGGGATCAGCAGCTGATGCGCCGCTCGAGCCCGGAGAGAGGCTCCGGACGAGCCTCGGGGTGATGGGCAGAAGGACGCCGGTGACGCCACCTTCGGAACAAGCGGGTGACGCGATTCGAACGCGCGACATTCACCTTGGCAAGGTGACGCTCTACCACTGAGCTACACCCGCAGCCGGCTGGCTGCCGATCTGTTCAGCATGCACCATCGAGGGGGGGTTGGTCAATCGGACCGATCCCGGCAGCCGGCGGCGGCGGCGGCCCTCCGCGACAGGCCGTCCGGCTCCGGCAGGACGCCCTCAGGGCCACCGGAACGGCCCGGCAGGTCGGCCCACGGCCATGGGAGAATCTGCGAGAGATGGAGACCCCGAGCGTGGCCTGGTCGATCCCCCGATCAGTCCGTTCCACGGCTCACTCTGCTCCACCGATCCGTCCATCTGGATGCGCGAACGCCTGCTGGAATTGATCCTGGTGGCCTACCACCCCAGCGAGCCGGAGATCACCCAATTGATGGCCTGCCTGGCCGCCCTGTCCCCCGGCATCGGCTATGCCGTCGTCGTCAATGACCACACCCCAGGGGAGCCGGTCGAGCGGCTGCGCGAGGGCGCCGATCTCTTCCTGGCACTGCCGGAGAATCCCGGCTACGGGCGGGCCGTGAATCGCGGCGTGGCGGCCCTGGCTGAGCTGGCCCCCCTGCCCACGCTGCTGGGGGCCCTGAACACCGATCTCAGCTGGAGCCCGGGAAGTTTCGAAGCCCTCTCAACCTGGCTGGGAGATCATCCCGAAATCGCGATCGCCACACCCAGGATTCTTTCGCCACACGGGGAAACCCAGCACCTCTGCAAACGGAATCCCACCCTGCTGGGTCTGCTCAGCCGCCGCTTTCTTCCCCCGGCCCTGAAGCCGGCATGGCTGAAGCGGTATGACAACTGGTACGCAATGAAGCAGAAAAATTACGACGAGATCTTCGACGTTCCTTACCTGAGCGGCTGCTGCATGCTGATGCGCAGCGCCGCATTCCAACAATCAGGTGGTTTCGATGAGGCCTTTTTCCTCTATCTTGAAGATGCGGATCTGACCCGGGCGATGCGGCTTCAGGGCCGGGCGATCCATCTGCCGATCGCCTCGGTTCGTCATCACTGGGGTCGGGGAAATTACCACAGCTTGAAGTTGATGCTCGTCAACTTTCACAGCGCCTGGATCTATTTTCGCAAGTGGGGGCTTGCCCTGTGGTGAGCGAGGGGGTGGTGGCGTCCGTCGATCGCCCCACCCTTCAGGAGGGCAGCACCGCCATCAGGCTGCCCATCTCCAGTGCCTGAAGGGCGTACCCCCAGCCCAGGTTGCTCTTGATGCCGGCCCGTTCCAGGGCCTGCTGCATGGTGTCGGTGGTGAGCACCCCGAAGATCACCGGCACGCCGGTGTCTCGGGCGACGGAGGCCACCCCCTTGCTGACCTCGGCGCAGACGTAGTCGAAGTGAGGGGTATCTCCGCGGATCACCGCCCCGAGGGTGATCAGGGCGTGATAGCGACCCGAGGCCGCCAGACGCTGCGCCACAAGCGGGATCTCGAAGCTCCCTGGCACCCAGGCCACATCCAGCTGGGGGCTGTCGGGCCCGATGTCGATGCCGTGGCGGGACAGGCAGTCCAGGCAGGCACTGAGAAGCTTCGCCGTGACCAGGTCATTGAACCGACCGACGACGACGGCGATGCGGAGGCCGCCGGCCTCGGTGAAACGTCCCTCGAAAACCGTCAACGCAGGTCAGACCACGAAATAGCTCATGCCCCAGTTGAGCAGGACCAGAGCCACCCAGGCCGCCCCTCCCAGCAGGATCAGGCGGTTGGAGCGACCACTGTCCTCACTGCTGGCATAGAGCACGGGAACCGCCACCACAAGGGCAAATGACATCACCACCAGGGCCAGAACGGTGAGGGTGTTGAGGATCTGCATGGTTGGAATGGGGTGGTGCGCAGGTCCGGACGCACGGTCCAGAGCGGGCAGTGGGCGGATTCTCCCACGGGGCCTCCCGGGAAGCTCCGCCCGCCCCGCCGATCCGTCACAAGTTGTGGGGGGGACCGGGGAAACGGGCCCTACGATCGCGCCAGGGTGCGGAAGGGGCGTGGCCAGGCAGGCCGATCGACAGCTCTCGCTGGTGGCCGCTCCCGAGCAGCAGGGGTCGCTGTTCCCTGATCCAGCCACCAGCGGGGAAGCCGCCGGCGCTGGGACCACAGTCGCGCCCCGGCCCGCGGCCGCTGAGCCGCCGACTGGTGATCCCACGGCCGTCGACCCGACGAGCGACGATGCGCTCGAAAGCTTCGGCGCCTCCCGACCGCGCCGGCGCGGCCCAGCCCAATCCGGCGCGGCTGGGGAGCCCATCGCAGCGGTGGAGGGCTCCGAGGAGGGTCCCCGCTGGCACCACCACAGCCTGGTGGATCCCGAGCTGCTGCCGCCGATGCTGCGCCATTACGTGGAGCTGAAGGCCGCCCATCCCGAGCGGGTGCTGCTCTATCGACTCGGCGATTTCTTCGAATGCTTCTTCGAGGACGCCATCCGGGTCTCGCAGCTGCTCGAACTCACGCTCACCGGCAAGGAGGCCGGCAAGGCGCTGGGGCGGGTGCCGATGGCCGGCATCCCCCACCACGCCGCCGAACGCCATTGCGGCGAACTGCTGCGGCGGGGCCTGCCGGTGGCCCTGTGCGACCAGCTGGAAAGCACCCCGTCCAAAGGGGCCCTGCTGAAGCGGGGCATCACCAGGATCCTCACCCCCGGCACCGTGCTCGAGGAGGGGATGCTGGCGGCGCGGCGCAACAACTGGCTGGCGGCGGCGGTGCTCGAGGAGGGCCGATGGGGGCTGGCCGTGGCCGATGTCAGCACCGGCGAGTTCCGGCTGATGGAACGGGAGGGCAGCGACCGGCTGCATCAGGACCTGCTGCAGCTCGAGCCCGCCGAGCTGCTCTGGCCCTCCAGCGAAGCCCCGGCCCCGGCCTGGATTCCCGAGGGGCTGCACCGGACCCGCCTGCCGCTCACGCCCTTTGCCCTGGCGGAAGCGAAGCGCTCCCTGCTGGAGCGCTTCGATCTGGGCAGCCTGGACGGGCTGGGCCTGGCCGTGGCCCCCCTGGCCCTGCGGGCCGCCGGGGGCCTGCTCCACTACCTCGACGACACCCAGCCCGGCGAGGGCGACCGGCCCATCCGCGTCCCGCTCGATCTGCCCACCCTGCGCGGCGCCGGCGACCAGTTGGTGCTGGACGCCCAGACCCGCCGCAACCTGGAGCTCACCCAGACCCAGCGGGACGGCCAGTTCCAGGGATCCCTGCTCTGGGCCCTCGATCGGACGATGACGGCCATGGGCGCCCGGGCACTGCGGCGCTGGATCGAGGCGCCGCAGATCGATCCGGTCACGATCGGGGAGCGTCAGGACGGGGTGGGACTACTCGTGGGGCGGCGGGAGCTGCGGCTGGCCCTGCGGCGGCTGCTGCGCTCCATGGGGGATCTGGAGCGGCTGGCCGGACGGGCCGGAGCCGGCACCGCCTCCGCCCGCGACCTCGTCGCCCTGGCAGACGGCCTCGAGCGATTGCCCCGGCTGGCTGCCCTGCTGGCCGACGGCGACGCCGCCGTCTTCCGCTCCCTGGGTCAGCCCGAGAGCGCCCTGAGCGAGCTGGCGGGGCTGGTGCGCCACAGCCTGGTGGAGGCCCCGCCACTCAGCCTCAGCGAAGGTGGCCTGATCCATGACGGAGTCGATAGCCGGCTGGACGGCCTGCGCAACCGACTCGACGACCAGGACGCCTGGCTGAAGGCCCAGGAGGAGGAGGAACGGCGCCAAAGCGGCATCCCCACGCTGCGGCTGCAGGTCCATCGCACCTTCGGTTATTTCCTCTCGGTGAGCCGGTCGCGGTCCGGCCAGGTGCCGGACCACTGGATCCGTCGCCAGACCCTGGCCAACGAGGAACGCTTTGTCACCCCGGAGATCAAGGCCCGGGAAGGGCGGATCCTGCAGCTGCGGGCCCGCGCCGCCCAGCGGGAATTCGAGCTGTTCGCGGCCCTGCGCCAGCAGGTGGGGGAGCGGGCCGCCCCGATCCGCGCCGCCGCCCGGCAGGTCGCCGCCCTTGACGCGATCGCGTCCCTGGCCGAGGTGGCAGCCACCAGCGGCTACTGCCGACCCCGGATCACCGACGACCGCCAGCTGCGCATCGAGGCCGGGCGCCATCCGGTGGTGGAGCAGCTGCTGGTGGAGGAGCGCTTCACCGCCAATGACATCGGCCTGGGCTCTACGGGCGACCCCGACCTGGTGGTGCTCACCGGCCCGAACGCCAGCGGCAAGAGCTGTTATCTCCGCCAGACGGGTCTGCTGCAGCTGATGGCCCAGATCGGGAGCTGGATCCCGGCCCGCTCGGCCAGCCTCGGCATCGCCGATCGCATCTTCACCCGGGTGGGGGCCGTCGACGATCTGGCCAGCGGCCAGTCCACCTTCATGGTGGAGATGGCCGAAACCGCCAACATCCTGCACCACGCCACCGACCGATCCCTCGTGTTGCTCGACGAGATCGGCCGGGGAACCGCCACGTTCGATGGCCTTTCGATCGCCTGGGCGGTGGCCGAGCATCTGGCCGAAGGGGTGCGGGCCCGTGCCGTGTTCGCCACGCACTATCACGAGCTCAACGAGCTGGCCTCGCTGCTCCCCAACGTGGCCAATTTCCAGGTGATGGTGGAGGAGACCGGCGATCGCCTCCTGTTTCTTCACCAGGTGCGCCCCGGCGGGGCCAGCCGCAGCTATGGCATCGAGGCGGCCCGGCTGGCCGGTGTGCCCCCCCAGGTGGTCCGCCGCGCCCGGCAGGTTCTGGGCCGCATCGAAGCCAACAGCCACGTGGCCGTCGGCCTTCAGAACGTCGCGTAGGACTTCTCCTCGATCAGGGCCGAACCGCTGGCGGCATTGAGCCGGCGCTTGATCGCCGCTCGCTCGTCGTTGAGCCGATAGACCGAACGCGCCAGTTCCACAAAGCCGGCGCCGAAGTCCCCGTCCCTCTCATGGCGCCTCAGGGCCTCCTCCACGTCCCAGAGTCGCCGGTTCACATCCCCCAGCGCCTGGGCCAGGGGAGCGAGCGGTCCAACGGGGTCGGCGATGCCGGCCCGCCGGGCCTCCTGGAGGAGGCCGTCGCGCTCTCGCCGCACATTGGCGCTCCGGGTCGGATCGGTGATCCGTTCGTGCTTGATCGTGAGGATGGTGAGCTTGTCGATCAGCTCCCCCACTGACACGGGAGCACGCAGCCGCAGCGCCGGGGCGCCGTCGGGTCCGGCAGGAGGCTCGGGCTGGGGTCGGGGCTGGGAATGATCCAGCCAGGCCCGGCGCAGCAGGGCGTTGCAGGC
>CAYGQY010000022.1:0-11311 GCA_964352195.1 uncultured bacterium | reverse complement strand
ACCCACCCCCTGGCTCACATCGCGACTGACCCCCTGCAGGGCCCGACGGAACAGGGGCTTCTTCTGCTGGTTGGCCACCATCGTGAGGCTGCGGACGATCGGCACCCCCGAGTCCACCATCACCGAGAGTTTGTTGGCGAACAGAGCCTTGTCCCGGATGCTGGGCCGGGCCTCGAACAAGCTGATGGACCCCAGATCCCGGCTGAACAGGCTGCCCCCGGGCTTCGATCCGGCCTCCCTCGAGCTGCCGGTGGCGGCGAGTGGGGCCACCGAGGTGGCCCGGATGCCGCGGCGGCGCAGCTCCCGCTTGGCGGCTGCCAGGTCGGCCGCGTTCAGGCGCACTTCCCTCGACTGGCCGCGCCCATCGTGATAGTTGGCCACGAACACCGGCGTGGGTCCGGCCGTGGCGGGCACCAGGGACGTGGGGAGGATGCCGCGCCGCCGCAGTTCCCGGCGGGCGCTGGGCAGATCCACGGCCGAGAGGGTCAGCTCCCGGTTGGAGCCGGTCGCGGTGGCGTAGGTGGCGAGAAAGGCGGGCATGGCGTCTCGGTCAGGCGGCCACGCCGAGCAGGCGGTTCAGTTCGGCCAGTTTGGTGGATTTCGAGCGGGCTTCCTCGATGGCGATGTCTCCCTTCCGCACCAGATCGGCCAGGGCCTTCTCGAGGGTCTGCATCCCCATCTGGCCGCCGGTCTGAATCTGGGAATAGATCTGGGCCGTTTTCCCCTCCCGGATCAGGTTGGCCAGCGCTGGCGTGTTGATCATGATTTCCTGGGCCATTACCCGGCCATAGGCCTGCTGCGATGGACTGCTGCGCTGACAGAGCGTCTGGGCGAAGATCGCCGCCAGGCTGCTGCTCAGCTGCGTGCGCACCTGCATCTGCTGTCCGGCCGGAAACACATCCACGATGCGATCCACGGTCTGGGGGGCGGAACTGGTGTGCAGGGTCGCGAACACCAGGTGGCCCGTCTCAGCGGCAGTGATCGCCAGTTGGATGGTCTCCAGGTCACGCATCTCCCCCACCAGAATCACATCGGGATCCTCGCGCAGGGCTGCCCGCAGGGCATTGCTGAAACTCTTGGTGTCTTCATTGAGTTGTCTCTGGTGAATCAGGCTTCGGTCATTCGTATAGGTGAACTCGATCGGATCTTCGATTGTGATGATGTGCTCGGCCCGGCTGCGATTGATGTGGTCAAGCAGGGAGGCCAGGGTGGTGCTCTTGCCCGAGCCCGTCGGCCCCGTCACCAGCACCAGGCCACTCGGTCGGTTGGTGATGTCCACCACCACCGGAGGAAGTCCGAGCTCCTGGGGTGATGGCACCGTGCTGTTAAGAGCTCGCATCGAAGCGGCATAGGTGCCGCGCTGGCTGTACACGTTGATGCGGAAGCGGGCCAGACCCCGCAAGCCGTAGGAACAGTCCAGCTCCCAGGTCTGCTCCAGTTGCTTGCGCTGGGCGTTGTTGAGGATTGAGAAGATCATCCGGTTGCAGGATTCTTCGCTGAGGGCCTGATCGCGCATTGGCCGCAGTTCGCCATTGAAACGTCCGAACGGTTGCTGTCCGGCGGCCAGATGGAGGTCGCTTCCCTTCTGCTCAACCAGTTCTTCCATCAACTCCTCGATCCGGAGTTCCATGAGGCTTGGCGGGGCGAAAGTTCGGATTCTGAAGGGTCGGGCGAGCGTTCGCCCGCGTCACATCCGTGCCGTCAGACAGTAGGGGCATTCCAGCCACTCGTCCTTGAGGCCGGCGCCGCAGCCGGTGCAGGTGAGGGTGGTGAGGGCGCGGGCGCGCCGCTCCGCTTCCAGTTCGCTGTCGGTCAGCAGCATCCGCTCCACTTCCTCCAGGGTGGTGTGGCCTTCGCGCACCAGGTCGAGGCCATAGCCCAGCAGGGTTTTCATGCCGGTCTCGATCGACAGTTTGCGGATCACATCAGTGCTGACCCCCTTGGCGATCGCGCTGGCGAGGACCTCATTGACCCGAACCACTTCGTAGACGCCGATCCGACCCTTGTAGCCCCGGCCCTGGCAGCTGGGGCAGGGATGGCCCCCCTCGCCGCTGGAGCGGTTCGCCCGGAAGAACGTCACCGCCTGCTCGTTGCTGGCGAACAGACCGAAATGACCCAGTTCCTCCTCGCCGGGGTGGTAGGCAATCCGGCAGGTGGGACAGATCCGGCGCAGAAGCCGCTGGGACACGATCCCCAGCAGGGAGGCGCTCACCATGAAGGGCTCCACCCCCATCTCGTGCAGCCGGGCGATGGCGCTGGGGGCGTCGTTGCAGTGCAGGGTGGTCAGCACCAGGTGGCCGGTCAGGGCCGCTTCGATGGCGGTTTTGGCGGTCTCGCCGTCACGGGTCTCCCCCACCAGCAGCACATCGGGATCCTGGCGCATGAAGGCCCGCAGGGCAGTGCTGAAGTCGTAGCCCTTGTCGCGATTCACCTGGGTCTGGGTGATGCCGCGCAGCATGTACTCGATCGGGTCCTCCACAGTGGAGATGTTGATGCCCGGTTCGTTGCGTTCCGAAAGCAGCGAATAGAGGGTCGTGGATTTCCCGGAGCCGGTCGGTCCCGTCACCAGGATCATCCCGAAGGGCCGCGCCCCCATCGCCCGCACCAGGGACAGGGTGGCCGGATCCGTGATCAGCCGGTCGAGCCCGAGGCGGGTGGCGCCGCTGTCGAGCAGCCGCAGCACCACCTTCTCCCCCCAGCGACCGGGGAGGGTGCTCACCCGCAGTTCGATCGGTCGGCCCCGGAACACCCGGCGGACACGACCGTCCTGGGGCAGGCGCCGCTCGGCGATATCCAGGTCGGCCATGATCTTGAAGCGGGAGGTCACGGCCGGCGTGAGGCTCCTGGGTAGCTCCTCCACCTGATGCAGCACCCCGTCCTGGCGGAAGCGGATCCGCAGGCCGTCCTCCTCCGGCTCCACATGGATGTCGCTCGACTCGGACTCCATCGCCTCGACCAGGATCCGATTCACCAGGCTCACCACGGGTGAGGCGTTGGAGGCCTGGATGCTGGCCTCCAGGTCCATCTCCAGCTCGTCCTCGCTGGAGGGTTCCTCCAGCTGGGCCTCCAGGCTGAGGCCATCCAGCAGGGACGGTCCCGTCGGGCGTTCGTCGGGAGCCGCGGCGAGGCCCAGCTCCGGCGGACGACTCCGCTCGCGCTCGGCGAGCTTGCGCTCCAGGGCCGTGGCGATCTCCTCCCTCAGGCCCACCCGCAGCTCCGCCTGCTTCCCGCTGGCGGTGATCGTCTCCTCCAGCCAGCGGCGCTGCTCGGTGCTCCAGCCGCTGGGGATCGCGATCCGCAGCCGATCGCCCTGGAGCTCCAGCGGCAGGCAGGCCAGATCCCGCCAGCGTTCGATCGGCATCGACGCGCAGCTCTCGAGGGCCCGGTGGTCGGCGGCCAGGAGCTCCGCTGCCGTCAGCACCCGTTCCCCGAGCAGCAACTCGGCTTCAAGCCGCCGCCGGGCCAGGCTCATGGCTTCGGACACCGGCCCGCCTGGGGAACTGCTCATCGCCGTCGCGTGGGGGCTGTCGGATCAGGTGCGGGCTTCCCCCGCTTGTGGGAGGACCCCCTCGACCTTCAACATGTCTAGGACCGATTGGCGGTTCAGTCAGCATGAGCGGCGAAGCCACTCCCTTCCCAGAAGCCACCCCCGTCCCGCCGGAGCCTGGCGTCCAGGCGGAGGCGCCGGGCACGGAGTTCCCCGAAGCGACCGCCAGGGTCCCGGTGGATCCGGCTCCGCAGGCTCCCCCCGAGCCGGGGGATCACACCCTGGGTGACGGGGGTCTCCAGGCCGCCCTGGACAGCCTCCGGGCCGAGCACGAGACCCTGCGGGGGCAGTACATGCGGATCGCCGCCGACTTTGACAACTTCCGCAAACGCCAGAGCCGCGACCGGGACGACCTGCGCCTGCAGATCACCTGCTCCACCCTCAGCGAGATCCTGCCGGTGGTCGACAACTTCGATCGGGCCCGCCAGCAGCTCGACCCCCAGAGTGAGGAAGCCCAGGCGCTGCATCGCAGTTACCAGAACCTCTATAAACAGCTCGTTGACGTGTTCAAGCAGCTGGGTGTCTCGCCGATGCGCGTGGAGGGTGAGCCGTTCGATCCCAACCTGCATGAAGCGGTGCTGCGGGAACCCAGCGACCAGCTCGCCGAGGATCTGGTGATCGAGGAACTCCAGCGGGGCTACCAGCTGGACGGCCGGGTCCTGCGCCATGCTCTGGTGAAAGTGTCGATGGGACCGGGACCCGGTGGATCCACCGGAGAATCCGGAGCTCCCGATGGCGCGGGCGGTGAGGAATCCAGCTGATGGCCGATTACTACGACCTGCTGGGTGTGGCTCGCGACGCCGACGCGGACACCCTCAAGCGGGCCTACCGCCGGCTGGCACGTCAATACCACCCGGACATCAACAAGGAGTCCGGGGCGGAGGACCGCTTCAAGGAGATCGGCCGCGCCTACGAGGTGCTCAACGATCCCCAGACCCGGGCCCGTTACGACCAGTTCGGTGAGGCGGGGGTGACCGGTGGCGGTACCCCCGATATGGGCGACATGGGCGGCTTCGCCGACCTGTTCGAGACTTTCTTCAGCGGCTTCGGTGGGGGAGCGGCGGCCGGCGGACCCCGGCGGCGCGGCCCTCGCCAGGGCGATGACCTGCGCCTCGACCTCAGCATCAGCTTCCAGGAGGCGGTCTTCGGTCAGGAGCGGGAGGTGCAGATCCGCCACCTCGAAACCTGCGCCACCTGTTCCGGTAGCGGTGCCCGGAGTGGCAGCGGCCCCACCACCTGCAGCACCTGCGGCGGGGCCGGCCAGGTGCGCCGCGCCACCCGGACGCCCTTTGGCAGCTTCACCCAGGTCGCGCCCTGTCCCAGTTGCGAGGGAAGCGGCCAGGTGATCGCCGATCCCTGCGGCGACTGCGGTGGCCAGGGGGTCCAGCAGGTGCGCAAGAAGCTGCGGATCACGATCCCCGCCGGGGTCGACTCCGGCACCCGGCTGCGGGTGGCCGGGGAGGGCAATGCGGGGCAGCGGGGCGGTCCCGCCGGCGATCTCTACGTCTACCTGTTCGTGCAGGCCCACGACCGGCTGCGCCGCGACGGGATCCACATCCATTCCGAGGTGGCGGTGAACTACCTGCAGGCGATCCTGGGAGACCGGATCGAGGTGGACACGGTGGATGGCCCGGACACACTCGAGATTCCGGCCGGCACCCAGCCCGGTGCGGTGCTCACCCTCAGCGGCAAGGGGGTGCCGAAACTGGGCAATCCGGTGGCCCGCGGCAACCATCTGTTCGCGGTCAAGGTGCAGCTTCCCGCCAAGCTCAGCAGCCACGAACGCGAACTGCTGGAACAGCTGGCCGGTCACCACTCCGCCAAGGACCATCCCCACAAGAGTGGTCTGTTCGGTGGTCTGTTCGGTTAGGACCGTTTCAGCCCCTGCTCCAGCGTCCGTGGCGTCCATTCCCGAACCTGCCGCCCGGCTTGATCTGCGGGGCACACCCTGCCCGCTCAATTTCATCCGGGCCCGTCTGGCCCTGGAGACGATCACGCCCGGGGACTGGTTGCAGGTGGATCTCGATGCCGGGGAACCGCAGCGGATGGTGGCCGAGGGGCTGGCCGCCGACGGCCATCGCGTCGAGGCGGTCCAGCCTGCACGTCCCGAGTTCCCCGCTGCCGTCGTGCGTCTGCTGATCCGCCGCCATGGCAGTTGAGCCCGACCCCCCGATCTCGGGCCTGGTGATGGCCCTGCAGGCCAATTTCTGTCAGGTGGGCCTCGATGTCCCCGGTCCCGGCGGCGTCGAGCAACTGCTCTGTGTGCGCCGCACCCGGCTGGGCAAGGCCGGTCGCCGGATCCTGGTGGGCGACAGGGTGGTTCTTGACGGGGTCGACTGGCCGGCGGGGCGGGGCGCGGTCACGGCCGTCGCTCCCCGCATCAGCCGACTGGAGCGTCCGGCGGTGGCCAACTGCGATCGGGTGGTGGTGGTGGTGTCCCTGGCCCAGCCCGCCCTGGATCCGTTGCAGCTGACCCGTTTCCTGCTCACCGCCGAAGCCAGCGGCCAGCCGGTGGAGCTGGTGCTCTCGAAACGGGATCTGCTCCCCCCGGAAGCGCTGGAGGCCTGGTGCGGCCGGCTGCGGGACTGGGGCTACGAGCCGCTGCCGATCAGTGTCCGCAGCGGCCTGGGCCTCGATGCCCTGCGCTCCCGCCTGGCTCGGCCCGGCCTCGCCGTGCTCTGCGGTCCCTCGGGGGTGGGCAAGAGCAGCCTGCTCAACGCCCTCCTGCCGGCCCTGGCTCTTCGCGTGGGGGCGGTGTCCGGACGGCTGCAGCGCGGCCGCCACACCACCCGCCATGTGGAACTCTTCCCCCTGGCCCGGGGTGCCCTGCTGGCCGACACTCCGGGGTTCAACCGGCCCGATCTGCCCAGGGATCCCGTCCGGCTTGCCAGCTTCTTTCCGGAGATCCGCTCCGCCCTGGCGGAGGGGGGCTGCCGCTTCCGGAATTGTCTCCACCTGGGCGATCCCGGTTGTCAAGTCGGCACGGCCTGGGATCGCCACCGGCTCTACGGCCAGTGCCTGGAGGCCCTGCTGGAGGATCGCTCCGGCCGGGAGGGGGGCGCGAGCGACACCGGGGTGGACCGCCCCGATGCCAGCCTCAGGAGCCGGCTCACGCGGGCCCGAAGGGAGCCCTCCCGGCGGCGGCGGCGCCAGCAGGAGGGCACCGACCCGTCGTTCAGCCCCCCAGGCCCGGCAGGTTGAGGCCGCCGGTGAGTTCTTCCATGCGCTCCTTCATCGTGCCCGTGGAGCGCTCGTAGGCGGCTCTGAGGGCTTCCAGGGTGGCGGTCTCGGTGGCTTCGGCCCCCTCGGCCACGAGCTCGGGTGCCAGCCGCACCCTCAGCGGCTGTTGGTTGCCCGTCAGCCAGACGCTGGCCCGGCCGTCGCTGCTGCAGCCTTCCAGTTCCATGGCGTCCAGTTCGTCCTGGAGCTTCTGGGCGTCCTGCTGGATCTGTTGGGCCTTGCGGAAGGCTTCGGTCAGCTGGCCGAAGTTGGGAAGTCCGAATCCAGCCATGCCGGGGGTGCGTGAGCGGCCTCAGGCTACGGCCTGCCCCTCAGGCCGCCAGCGTCACCGCGGCGAACGGACCCAGCCGTTTCACCTCGGGGTGGAGCCAGAGGCCGTGGGCCTCATGGACACGCTCCTGCACCAGCCGGATCAGCCGATCGATGTCCTCGGCGCAGGCGCCGCCGCCGTTGACGATGAAGTTGGCATGGATGGGCGAGACCATCGCCTGGCCGATGCTCAGCCCCTTGAGCCCCAGAGCCTCGATCAGGCGGCCGGCCTTGTGGGGTTCCGGATTGCGAAAGACGCTGCCGCAGCTTGGCTGCTGGTAGGGCTGGCTGCTGGTGCGGCTGGCCAGATTGGCGCTGGTGCGGCGGCTGATCTCGGCGGGATCGTGGCCGGCGCTCAGCCGGAAGCGGGCGGCCAGCACCAGCAGGGGTTCCTCCTGCAGGCGGCTGTGCCGGTAAGCGAAATCCAGATCGGTGGCGCGGAGCACGAAGGGCGCCCCACCCCTGGCCGGATCCAGCACGGTGACCTCCTCGAGCCACTCGGCGGTGCAACTGCCCTGGGCGCCGGCGTTCATCACCACGGCTCCACCCACTGTGCCGGGGATGCCCACGGCCCACTCCAACCCGCTCAGGCCGGCCCGGGCAGCCCGGCGGGCCAGGGTCGGAATCGGTTCTCCGGCATGGGCCTCGATCCAGCCGGTGGCGGACTCGAGAACACTGCCCTGCAGGCGGCGGTTGCAGAGGGTGAGGCCCTTCAGTCCGGTGTCGCTCACCAGCAGATTCGATCCGGCCCCGATCAGGCGGAGGGGGAGTCCGCGCCGATCGGCCCAGCCGGCCAGGCCGATCAGCGCCTCCGCCGTGGAGGGTTCGGCGAACCACTCGGCCGGGCCGCCCACCTTCCAGGTGGTGTACTCCGCCAGGGGCACCGCGCCGCGCAGCAGATCGGAGGGCCGCTCGGGAGTCACGCCGGCGTCAGGCGGCCAGAGGCTGCTGGCCATGGCTCGGCAGACCGGGACGGGTCTGGAGCCGCTCCCAGAGGGTGTTCACATCTCCGGCTCCCATCACCAGCAGCAGATCACCTGCCAGGCTCTCCCGCCAGACCAGGTCGGCCAGCTGATCGAGGCTGGTGGCCACCTGCAGGGGCAGGACCGGATGGCGATGGTGGATCCGCTCGGCCAGCCGTTCGCTGCAGATCCCCGGGATCGCGGCCTCTCCGGCGGCGTACAGCGGTGCCAGCAGCACCACATCGGCCAGGCCCAGCGCCAGGGCGAAGGCCTCGAGGAACTCGGCGGTGCGGCTGTAGCGGTGGGGCTGGAACACGGCCACCACCCGGCGGGGAGGGTGGGGGAGCGGACTGCGGCCGCTCTCCACCATCAGGCGGGCCATGCGGAGGGTGGCCTCCACTTCGCTGGGGTGATGGGCGTAATCGTCGACCACCTGGCGACCGCCCCAGCTGCCACGGAAATCAAAGCGGCGGCCAGGGGAGCGCAGGGTGCGAACCGCCGCCTGCAGCGCCTCCACGCTCACCCCCTGCAGGCGGCAGGCGGCCAGGGCGGCCGTGGCGTTGCTGAGGTTGTGCCGGCCGGGCAGGGGGAGGTGGAAGCGGCCCACCCTCACCCCGTTCTCATGGAAGTCGGCCACCGTGCCTTCGCCGTGCTCCTCCACTGCGAGGGAGGCGAACTCGACACCGGTGCTGCGGTTGATCGACCACCAGGCCCTCGGGTGGAAGTGCTTGGCCAGCACGGGACAGTCGGCGTTCGCCAGCAGGGAACCGCACCCGGCGGCGAACCGCCGCAGGGTCTGGACGAGGGCTTCGAGGTCGGCGTAATGGTCGGTGTGGTCGAGTTCGAGATTGGTGATCAGGCCCAGGGAGGGGCGGAACTTCACCAGGGACCCATCGGATTCGTCGGCCTCGGCCACGAGCAGAGTGCCGTGCCCGCTGCGGGCATTGCTGGCGAAGGCCGGCACCATCCCGCCGATGATGGCGGTAGGGTCGTTGCCGGTGGCGGCCAGCAGGGTGGCGATCAAGGTGCTGGTGGTGGTCTTGCCGTGGCTGCCGGCCACCGCGATCGAGGCCTGACCGTTGATCAGGGCCGCCAGCACGTCGGAGCGGTGGACCACCCGCAGGCCGGCCCGGCGGGCTGCCACCAGTTCAGGGTTCTGGGCCGGCACCGCCGTGCTGATCACCACCAGCGGCGGCTCGGCGGAGCCGCTGCGGATCGCGTCGACCGTGGAGGCGCTCTGCTGGCGGAAGACCCGGACACCCCGAGGGCGCAGGTCCTCCAGCGCCTGGCTGGGCCGGGAGTCCGAGCCGGTCACCGCAAAGCCGCGATCCGCCAGGATCCCGGCCAGGGCTGACATGCCGATGCCACCCGCTCCAATGAAATGAACCGGAACCCGGCGGTCGAGCAGCGGTCCCACGGGCGTCTCCATGTGGTTCCGAAGTTAAGCCGAGCGCATCCGGTTGTCTCTCCCCCGGTCACGCATGTTCCCATCGCAGACGGCGTCGCCGAAGGTGGTGCCCCGGCACGTGATGGGGAGGGGGGAAGCCAATTCTGTATGATCTGCAGCCAAACTCCCCTTTGTTAGCGGGTTTTCCCGTTCCTGCCATGACCTTGCGCGTTGCGATCAATGGATTCGGCCGGATTGGTCGCAACTTCATGCGCTGCTGGCTCAGTCGCGGTGCCGACACAGGCATCGAGGTGGTGGGTCTCAATGACACCTCAGATCCGCGTACGAATGCTCACCTGCTTGAGTATGACTCGATGCTGGGCCGAATCCGTGATGCCAAGATCGGGTACACCGAGGATACGTTGATCGTCAATGGCCGAAGCATCAAGTGTTTCTCTGACCGCAATCCGCTGAACCTTCCCTGGAAGGAATGGGGCGTTGATCTGGTGATCGAAGCCACGGGTGTATTCATCGATAAGGAAGGAGCCAGCAAGCACATTCAGGCCGGGGCCCGCAAGGTGCTGATCACGGCGCCCGGCAAGGGGGAGGGCATCGGCACCTTCGTGGTGGGAGTGAATGCCGACCAGTACCGCCATGAAGATTTTGACATCATCAGCAATGCCAGTTGCACCACCAACTGCATGGCTCCGATCGTCAAGGTTCTTGATCAGGCCTTCGGCATCGTCAAGGGCACGATGACCACCACCCACAGTTACACCGGCGATCAGCGCATCCTCGATGCCAGCCATCGCGACCTGCGCCGGGCCCGGGCCGCCGCCATCAACATCGTGCCCACTTCCACCGGGGCCGCCAAGGCCGTGGCCCTGGTCTACCCGCCCATGAAGGGCAAGCTCAGCGGCATCGCCCTGCGCGTTCCCACCCCCAATGTGTCGGTGGTCGACCTGGTGCTGCAGATCAGCCGCGCCACCACCCGGGAGGAGGTGAACGGCACCCTCAAGGCGGCCGCCGAGAACGGCATGAAGGGAATCATCAAGTACTCCGATCTCCCGCTGGTCTCCTCCGACCATGCCGGCACCGACGAATCCACGATCGTCGACGCCGACCTCACCCTGGTGATGGGTGACGACATGGTGAAGGTGATCTCCTGGTACGACAACGAGTGGGGCTACAGCCAGCGGGTCGTTGACCTGGCCGAAGTGGTGGCCAGCAACTGGGCCTGATCCCCACCCCCCGCCGAATCAGACTGGGCCGAAATGGCTGAAGCCGAGGGCCCCGGAGGTCAGGGCCTCTCCCCCCGGAGCCCAGCGCAGGGTCCCGTCGCCCCTGGGCAACCGGCCGATCCGGCAGGAGCCGGGCAGGGCGTTCAGTAACGAGTCCCCCCAGGGTGGGTCCATCGCGTGCACCAGTTCGAAATCCTCCCCCCCCCCCAGGCACCAGGCCTCGGCGTCCCCCAGGGAGACCATGGCGGGATCCAGGGGCAGGCTGTCCCGCTCCAGCCAGGCGTCACAGCCGCTGGTCACGGCCAGGGCCCGCACGGCGGCCGCCAATCCGTCACTGCTGTCGGTGCCGGCGACCCGCCAGAGGTGCCCCGGCGGCCGGCTCCTCGCCAGGGCCTCCACTGCATCGAGCCGGGGCCGGGGCCGGCGGTGAGCCGCCACCGCCCGGCGCGCGAGAGGGTCGTCGCCCAGGCCGGGACCTTCGCCCCTGATGGCCTCCTCCTGCAGCAGGGCCAGGCCCAGCCTGCTCAGTCCATGGGCTCCGGTGCAGACCAGCGTGTCGCCCGCCCGGCCATCCCCGCGGCGGATCGGACCCTCGGCGCCGAGGCGCCCCAGGGCTGTGATGGCC
>CAYGQY010000021.1:0-12075 GCA_964352195.1 uncultured bacterium | reverse complement strand
GTTCAGCCCCCCTTTCAGCGACCGCCGCCCCCATCGCCCCGGGCACCGACCTGCGGGATCGCTTCCGTGCCGCCTATGAGAACCGCTACACCTGGGAGCCCGGCTTCGCCGGCTACCGAGGCCGCTGCATCTGGCTGGCGGGCGAGCGCCAGGTGGCCGGTTCCTTCCGGGTGGGGCCCGACCTCAAGGCGAGTCTGGAGGGCATCGAGGATGAGGACGCCTCCAAGGCCCTGGCCAGCCAGCTCTGGGAGGTCTGCATCCACCGGGTGCGCCGCAGCTTCGAGCAGACCCACGGAGCCAACACCTTCACGGCCGGTGATACCGACGCCGTGGGTGTGGAGGTGATCGTGGGGGGCAAGAACGCGGGTGATCGCTACCGCATCGCCAACGACGTGGTGACGATGGTGCACCGTCAGATCCATGGCACTGTGGTGACGATCTTCACCGGCAGCACCACCGACACCGGGGCCGGCTACCTCAGCCACACCTACACCAGTCAGTACAGCGATCCCGCCACCGGCGCCGCCCGAGGCGGCCCCAGCTTCTTCACCGACACCTTCGTGCCCCTCGCTGGCCAGGGCCCCTGGGTACTGGTGGAGCGGCTGATCGAAACCCAGGCCACCGAAGGAGCGGAAGACGCGGCTGGAGTCGCCGCCGACCCGAGCCGCCAGACGTTCCGCTTCGAGGATCTTCAGGCGCTCTGAGCGGCGCGCTGGTGCGGAGCCGGTGGGCGGGCTTCAGAGCCCATCGGGCAGCGGCGGAATCGCCTTCAGCCGTTCATTGAGCTGGAAGGCCATCGATTGCCGCCCCACCGCGAGCACCTTGAGCGTGTCCTCGTAGAGCCGCAGCTGGGCATCGGCCACCTGCATGCCCCGCACCAGTTCCTTCACGTCGTCGGGAAGGGCATTGAGCTCATAGCGCTTGCCCTCGAAGGTGAGCACCGGGGGTTGGGAGGGAGTAGCCGTCAAAGTTGCAACCGTGTCGTCGCCGACAGGTTACGGCGCCTGGGCGGCCGAGCTGGCCGGGGGCAGTTTGGCGGGAGCCGGCCGCAGCGGCCGCTTGAAGAAGAACATCAGCAGGGGGCCCACCTGGGCCGCTTCCACCAGCTCCCAGCCCTGGCGCCCCAGCAGGTTGAGGTAATACTGCAGCTGCTCGGCGGGATGGCGCGGCGGGGGTGGTCCGCCATAGAGATCGGGGAATTCCCGGGCGATGAACTCCGGACTGAGGACCCCCTGCAGCCGCTGGCTGGCCATCCGGGGATCGGGGGGCACGGGCGGGGAACTGTTCTCCACGTTGATGTGGATGACCCGGTACTCCCACAGGGTCATGTCGGCCATGGCCGCAGCGCGCGAGGGACGGTCACAGGTCAGGCGGCCACCCGGATCAGCTGACGCTCGCAGAGCTCGCGGTAGCGACCGGGACGGGCCATCAGCTGATCATGGCTGCCCCGCTCCACAATGCGACCCCCATCGAGGACCAGGATCTGGTCGGCCCCCTGCACCGTGGCCAGCCGGTGGGCGATCACCAGCACGGTGCGACCCTCCATCGCCCGCCTCAGGCCCTGCTGTACGGCGTCCTCCGCCTCGGCGTCCAGGGCGCTGGTGGCCTCATCGAGCAGGAGCACGGCTGGATCACCCAGTACGGCACGGGCGATGGCGAGCCGTTGCAACTGACCTCCTGAAAAATTGCTGCCCCGCTCCTCGACGCGGGAAGCGTAGCCATGGGGGAGCTCCTCGATGAATCCGGCCGCGTTGGCCAGCCGTGCCGCTTCCCGCACCTGCTCGGTGCTGGCGTTGCGACCGAACCGGATCGCCTCCTCCACCGTGCCGGAGAAAACGCTGCTCTGCTGGGGAACGAGGGCCACCGCCCGGCGCAGGTCCCTGGCCCTGAGGCTGGCCAGGTCCTGGCCGTCGAGCAGCACCTGGCCGCTCTGGGCGGTGTTGAAGCGCAGCAGCAGGGAGAACAGGGTGCTCTTGCCGCCCCCGGAAGGGCCGACCAGGGCCACCAGCTGTCCGGGTCGGGCGGCCAGATCGAGGCCGCGCAGCACCGGTTGGCAGGGATCGTAGCCGAACCACACATCGCTGAGCCGGAGGTCTCCCCTGACCGGTCCGAGCGGCTGGGCATCGCTGCGGTCCGGACGTTCCACCGGCTCCCGCTCGATCTCGCCCAACCGCTTCAGCGAGGCCTGGCCCTGCTGGAACTCGTTGTAGTTGGTGGTGAGATGGGAGATCGGATCGATCAGCATCAGCAGGGCGGCCACGTAGGAACTGAAGCCCTGGCTGTCGAGGCCGCCGGCCTGGATGCGGGCGGCTCCGATCAGCAGCACCGAGAGAATGCCGGCCGCCTCGATGAAACCCACCACCGGATGCTGCAGGGCCAGCAGGCTCAAGGTGCGGTACCGGGCCCGCCGGTGCAGGTCGATCTCCTGCTCGAAGCGCTGCTGGAGCCAGTCCTCGGCGGCGAAGGCCCGCACCAGGGGCAGCCCGCCGATCGCCTCTCCCAGCAGCCCGGCCAGCTCGCTCACCTGTTTCTGGCTGCGTTCGGCCGCCCCCATCACCCGGGCACCGAAGCCACTCACCAGCACGGCCACCACCGGGGCGAGCAGCAGGGTGGCCATGGACAGCTTCCAGTCGAGAAAGACCATGTAGCCGAACACCACGACGAGCTGGAGCAGGCTGGGGGTGCTGTCCTGGATCGTCTTGTAGATCACCTCTCCGACCCGGTCGGCGTCCTCGGTGAGCCGGTAGGTCAGATCACCGGCGGAGAGCGTTTCCAGGGCGCTGAACTCCAGGCGTTGCAGCCGGGCGAACAGCCGGCTGCGCAGGGCCTGACTCACCTGGAGTGCCGGAGCCGCCAGCAGTGTGTCCTGGCCGAACTGGGCGCACTTCTGCACCAGAAACACCCCGAGGGCCAGCGCGATCACCCGGAGCACTTCAGGGAAATCGCCGGCCCCGATCGCCGGGATCAGCCGGCCGGCCAACCAGGCCAGCAGGGGCCAGCAGGCCACGAAGACCAGCATGCAGGCCCCCCCGGCCAGGAGCCTGGGGCGATGGGGCCTCAGCAGCGGCAACAACCCGCGGAAGCCGGCCGAAGGGGGTGCGAGCATCGGCGAACCCTATCAGCGCCTCCAGGGCGCCTCCCACCGGTGCGGCTGGATCAATTCCTCAAATGGCAGGGACTGGTGAGCACGGGCGGCGAGGCCAAGGTCCGGGTCCAGCAGGGGGAGGTGCGGGTCGATGGTGCGGTGGAGCGGCGACGGGGCCGCCAGCTGGTCGGTGGCGAGCGTGTCGAGCTGGGTGGCCGGAGTCTGACGGTCCCCACAGCCACCTAGGTTGATGGGCACGACTCAGGGAGGCAGTCCGTTGCGCAAGGCCGTGATCGCGGGCAACTGGAAGATGCACATGACCTGCGCCCAGGCGCGGGACTATGCGGCTGACTTCCTGCCACGGGTGCAGCAGTTGCCCCCCGATCGTGTCGTCGTTCTGGCCCCTCCCTTCACCGCCATGGAAGCCCTGGGGGAGGCCATCGCCGGAAGTGGGCTCAAGCTCTCCGCCCAGAATGTCCACTGGGATCTCGAGGGCGCCTACACCGGCATGATCTCCGCCCCGATGCTCCTGGAACATGGGGCCACCCACGCCATCGTGGGCCACAGTGAGCCCCGCAAGTACTACAGCGAAACCGATGAACAGATCAATCTGCGGGCCCGGGCGGCCCAGAAAGCCGGACTGATCCCGATTCTCTGCGTCGGCGAAAGTGACTCCCAGCGGGAGGCCGGGGAGGCCGAACGGGTGATTCGCCGTCAGGTGGATCAGGGGCTCGACGGCCTCGACCCCACAAGACTGGTGGTGGCCTATGAACCGATCTGGGCCATCGGTACCGGCAAGACCTGCGGGGCTGAAGAGGCGAACCGCATCTGCGGACTGATCCGCGGGTGGGTTGGCCATGACGATGTGGTGATTCAGTACGGAGGCTCGGTCAAAGCCAACAACATCGACCTGCTCATGGCACAACCCCAGATCGACGGGGTGCTGGTGGGCGGTGCCTCCCTCGATCCGGAAGGATTCGCCCGGATCGCCAATTATCACGTCCCGGTAGCCGTGTGATCGTCTCGCGATGACGGGGGCGCCCGGTGCGGCTGAACCGCCGGCACTGCCACCCAGGGCTGAGCGATCCTTCAGATCGTGTTATCCTCAATCAGCTTTCGATCGGCGATGCTCCAAGAAGTCATTCACATTATTGATGACTACTGCCAAGATAATGATATTTTCTATGATGAGTCTCTTTCTGCAAGAACTAATCTGATTGCCGATCTGGGCCTGACTTCGGTCGACTTTGTCTCTCTCTTTCAGAAGTGTCAGACTCTCACCACCGAACGCTTGTCCTTCATCAAGCTGGTCATGCCGGTCGAAGGTCAGTATGTTGCTGACCTGAGTATTGGCCAGCTCAGTGACTATGTCGAGCAGGAGGTGGCAGCCGCCTCTGCTGCCATTTCGACACCCGCTTCATCGTCTGATCAGCCGCAGCAACCAGCTGACGACAGGAAGTATCAGCGCTCCCTATTCGGTCCTTCAGAGTTTGAACAGTTCAAATCACTGATCCAGAAACCAACGTTTTCGGATCCCGAACCCATCCGCACCGGCTATCAGCTGGCCTTTGTCCTCTCTTCTCCACGATCCGGATCCACCCTGCTTCAGCGGATGCTGGATCAGCACCCGGATATTGAATCCCCGGAAGAATTGCACCTTCTGCATTATGACACCTATGCGCAGCGGAACGAGGCCCTGAATCAGCCTGAAACCAGGCATCTGCTCGGGGGAACCGCTCGGCTTCGCGCCAAGATCAACGGAATCTCCCTGGATGATTCCAACCAGCGAGAGATTGACTATATCGCCAGGGAAGAGCCCATCTTAAATTTCTTCACGGAAATCGAGGATGGGTTCAGCAAAGCTTACCTGGTTGACAAAACGCCTTCCTATGCCTACAGCAAGCAAACATTGGAGCGGATTTCCGCCCAGTTTCCGGAGGCACGCTTCATCTATCTTGGGCGTCACCCCTCGGCGGTGCTGAAGTCACTGATTGACTCCCAGCTCCAGGAAATTATTCCATTCGCGCGCCGCTACGAAGGCGATTCCACAACCATCCCCGAGATGATCTGGGCGCTCTGTCATCAGAATATTCAATCCATTCTTCCTGGGATTGATGATGCTCGGCTGCATTATGTCAGTTATGAAGACCTGGTTACAAGCCCAGAGCAGACCATGGGGGCGCTCCTTTCCTTCCTTCAACTCCCCTACCACGCCAGCTGTGCCAATCCCTATGGCGGGGATCAGACCCATCAGATCGAAACGAACGCGTATGCGGGTGACCTTAAATTCTTCCTCGAAAATCGGATAGTGAATGATCGAGCCGATATCTGGAAGTCATTTCCAGCGCTCCATTCGCTCTCAGATGTGAGTCAAGCTCTCATGGGCAACATCCCCAGTTATCAGGCCTGATCGATGACAACTGCCATCTGTACCAAAGTCCAGCCGGCTCCTGTCTGTGCCAATGGCTTTGGCGATCCCTATAACGCCTACGCCTACTCTGCGGCCGTATTCAAAGGCGCCATGTACATTGGCACGGGCCGCGCCAATCTGGTCTTTCTACGCTTCGGCATGCCCAATGTCCACATCGACATGTGGCCAGTGCCGATTGAGTACAAGAATTACGAGCAGGCCTTCGAAGATAACGTATCGGCGGCAGAGATCTGGTGTTTCCGACCGGATTCACCCGCACCCACGCGAGTTCATCAAGCTGATTGGTTTCTTCCGGAGATCGGGACTCCGTTTCGGCGCCATTATGGATACCGGAGCATGTGCACCTTTAAAGAGGGCTCCACCGATAAGGCTCTGTATGTTGCTTCCACATCCAGATCACGGGGGGACGGACCCGATCTGATGGTCACCTACGACGGGCATCAGTTTGAGCGACTGCCTAAACCCAGTATAATTTCAGCTTTTTCATCCAACGAAATCACCCTCACCTCGATACGCTCCCTACTCCAGTATGAAGAACTCTTGGTCACCACCATTACAGGTGCCTCCAATGGCAATGTGAACGGAGCTGGAATCACCACGATCTTTGCAACAGATGATCCAACAACGGGAGAATGGTTCTCCATTAATGGAGAGGGCCTGGGAACGTTCCCTGAAGTCGTTGTTGTTTATGAACTTTGCATCCATCAAGGTCTGCTTTATGCTGGAACGGGTGGCATCAACGGATTCCAATTGTGGAGAGGAAAGCGAACAGGAAAGTTTGCTTTTGATTGGGAGATGGTTGTCAAAGATGGTGGTGGTCGTGGTGCGCTGAATCAAGGAATTATCTCCCTATGTAGTCATCGAGGCTATCTATATGTCGGTACAGGTATTCAAAATGGTGGGCATGATCGGACTAATAATGTCGGCCCTGCGGCGGCTGAAGTGCTGCGGCTTGCCCCGAATGATGACCTCGAGCTGGTCTGTGCGAACCCGAGGGATGGCCTGCTCCCACTGAGTGGACGCGGTCCTGGCTTTGGTAACTACTTTAATGCCTATATCTGGAAGATTGTCAGTATTGATGATCGTCTCTATCTCGGCACCATGGATTGGTCAATCTTCGGCCTCTGGGCACTGCGGGAAGAGCGAAAAACCAGATTTGGACGACTTCTGGATTGGGATAGCATGCAAGTCTTTCTGTCGTCCTATGGGGGGTCTGAACTCTGGTCTTCAACAGATGGAGTTGATTGGAATTGCAGGACCCATAATGGCTTTGATAACATCTATAATTTTGGGATCAGAAACATTATTAACTGGAATAGCAAGGTTCATGTCTGTACGGCCAATCCATTCGGACCTAAAGTGCTGACTCGCACATCAGATTCGGATCGAGGTGAATATCGTATAAATCCTAAGAGTGGATGTCAAATCATATCCCTCTAGTTGGGCTTTCTTGGTTTGTGCTTCCCTGGGGCAAGGCGATGGCCTGATCCAGGGTGGCCAGCTCTGGCCTTTGTTAACTTATGATGATCTGCGCTCATCTTTTGTATTCCCAGCAAATCCTCCCAGTTTCTTGGCTGCGATGGGTCCAATGGGCAGCAACTTTTCAAAATTGGAAAACAACTTCATCGCAGAGGATGTCAAACTCAGCTGTCTCTCCGCTTCCTTGGTTGAAATCTCATTGAGATGGTCAATATCTTCGGCTGAGATTTGATGGAATTTGTTGGGAAGCAGATTCAGTTGATTGACCATTTCGACGTGAAGTGATTGATCGACTTCACTCTCGGGATTGTCCATGTCTGTGATTCAGATCATCTGATTGAAGCTTAGCTGAGGCGGCAGGCTTGAATGGGGGTTTGCACACCGATTCTGCCGCTCGCCCGT
The DNA here is from genome assembly GCA_964352195.1 of uncultured bacterium. Lineage (GTDB taxonomy): Bacteria > Cyanobacteriota > Cyanobacteriia > PCC-6307 > Cyanobiaceae > CAYGQY01. Next base: position 4,678 of record CAYGQY010000021.1, on the reverse strand, counting down.
TGATCCTGGATGGGCGGCAGGCCAGCCACGGTTCGTGTCGTTCACGTTTTGGAGGATGTGGAGGCTGATCAGGTGCCGTTCAGTTGGGACTAAACGTGGGGGCATGGTAGCGTATTCAATGAAATCCATCATAGGTTCTGTCATTCAGTGATGTTGAAGCAGGCTTTATTCAGCCCTATTCACAGATCTCTGAACGACCCAATATCTGGCCGTCAAAAGCTTGGCACATCCAGATGTCAGCTTGATGAATGAACTGTTGAAACGAATCCCAGCGGCCCCATGGCACGATCTCCCCAACCGGACCATCCCCCTGCGGCCCATCGGCAAAATGGCCGATGGGCATCGACGCTGCCTCTCCTGGCCATCCTCCTGGTGCTGGAGACCATGCTTTCCGGTTGCGCCATGGCTCGATCGTTCCGGCGCCGCATGCAGGGCGAGAGGCCATCGACAGCCTCCCGACCGGTTAATGTGTCGACTAGTGGGAACACCTATTCACCCCTGATCCCGGGCGCTCCGGCCGGAAGCAATACGCTGGACATCTTTGCTTGCACGAAGACGACCAAGGGCAACTGTCCAACGCTGGTTTATGTTCACGGCGGATCCCTGATGCGTGGGGATAAACGGAGTGTCGGCTCCATGCCGACGTTCTTCAATCGCCATGGAGTCTGTCTGGTCTCAGTTAACTATCCGGTGTACGGGCGACCCGTGGAGGGATTGATCGAGCAGCAGATGGACTCCCTGGTTGCAGCGACGGCTTGGCTGAAGACGAATCTGAGTACAACCAATCCCGCCTGCAGCATGAACAGGGCTGCCATGCTGGGTCATTCGGCAGGAGCCTATCTGGCAGCGTTGACAGCCACCAGCCCGAAGTACCGGTCAACAGCTGATGCCTATCAACAGTTCATTCTCAATGATTCCAACTGGTACACAGGTAAAGTATCTCGTTATAGGCAGAGCTTGGCCGTGATCTTTGGAACCGGTGCTAATAAGGATCAGAGGTCTCTTCTATCTGAGTGGGTTCCTGCTCAACTCGTGAAGAACGCCTGTCCAAGCAGACCCTCTCCAACTGAGGTGTTGATTATGTATTCCAATCAGCGACCTGGGAAACAGCAGGCGGAAATCAAATCGTTTGCCACTACGCTTAATCAATGCCCTGCATTTCAGGCCTCGCTTTCCGGCCATTCATTTGATCACAAGCGTATTCACACCAGTATTGGTGAGCCAGGAAGTTCAACGGGTGCTGCCATCCTCGCGTTTCTGAACGAATGATCCGCCCCAGTACAGGCTTCTGCCCTCACCACAACAGCCCCCATCCATCCTGCTGACGCTCCATGGAGTGATGGGTCGGATCCTTACGGCTCCCGTGGGCTCGGCCTGAACTCGTAATTGGGTCTGGCCTGGATGATGGGATGTCGTACAGACGAGTTCAGCATCATTGAGGGGTGGCTGTCGCCAGGGACCCCCCTTGTGCGCAAATCCAGGTATGGCTTTCTTCCGACATACTCATGCTAGTGTCATATGAGTTACTTGGCTTCTATGCAGGGCTACGCAATTGTAGGCATGGCTTGCAGGTATCCCGGAATTACCGATACTTCATCGTACTGGAAGGCATTGGTGAAAGGAGAGTCTCTTCTGAAGGAGATGACTGATTCTTGGGCTAACCTCTACTACAATAAAAATCAGGACAGATCTAACCCGCGCGAATCATACTCCACAATTTATACAAAAAAATACGGATCGATTGCCGAAAATAGTTGGATTGATTCCCTTCGGTTTGCCTTTCCTCCCAATCTCGTCGAGGGAGATCCATCCCAGTATCTTTGCCTTCAGGTGGCTGCTGAGGCTGTGGCCGATGGCCTCAGAGGCCGGGAGCCAGCCTGGATTCCCCATGAGCGAACTGGGGTTGTGGTCGGTATGGGTGACCACCCCCATCGCGGCATTGTCGGTGCGTTGATGAATGGAATGATCATGGAACATTTCATCGATGTTCTTGCTGATTCCGCCGGCGCTTCCCTGAGTGGTGATCGCCGTAAACAACTCCGCTCCCTGCTGTCGTCAACCTATGAACTGGTGGCCGATCCGGCGATCACCCCCAACCTGATCTCCAATGTCGTTTCGGGTACCATCGCCAACCGTCTTGGTCTGCTTGGTCCCAATTATCTTGTTGATGGTGCTTGCACTTCAGGCATGATTGCCGTGGATCACGCGATCAAGCAGCTGGATACCGGTGATGCTGATCTGATGTTGGTTGGTGGAGTTCAGGCCACCATGAATTTTCCGATCTATCAACTTTTCTGCACGATCAATGCGTTGTCAGAAGAAGGAATCTTCCCCATGTCGAAAACGGCATCTGGAACACTGCTATCCGAGGGTGTCGGCTTCATTGCGCTCAAGCGTTTGGAAGATGCCGTTCAATCTGGCGATACGATCTATTCGGTGATTCGTTCCGTTGCTCTGGCCAGCGATGGCAAGGGAGAAGGTCTGTTGGCACCGAATCGCCAGGGGCAGATCGCAGCGATGAAACGGGCCTACGAAAAATGTGAGATCAAGCCTTCGGACGTTTCTTTGGTGGAGGTGCATGCAACTGGCATTCCGCATGGAGACAACACTGAACTTTCGTCCATGTTGGAGGTCTTTGCTGATTGTCATCGAGGCCTGTCCACGATTGCGATTGGATCGATTAAATCCTTGATTGGTCACACGATTCCAGCTTCCGGTGTTGCCAGTCTGATCAAGATCTCGCTGGCACTACAGAACAAATTGATCCCCCCATCGATCTGTCCAGATCCTCTGGAGGCGGTTTCTGACCACTCCACTCCTTTTTACATTAACCGCTCACTGCGTCGCTGGTTTCATTCTTCCGCCAAGCCCAGGATTGCCGCCATCAACTCATTTGGGTTTGGTGGTATCAATGGTCATTTGTTAATTCAGGAGCATGTGGGCCTGCACCAGCCTTGCTCCGCTCCTTCCTTCCTGTTTCCCTATCCCAGGTTGGCCCCACAGCCGCATCAGGAGACCGAAGAAACCGTCCTTAGCACGGATTCATCGGGGCGGACCTATCGAGGTCTGTTGCAGTATCGACATCAGGGTTACAGCACCACGGGCCGAGCCATCTTTCTGGCGGCATCCTCCCGATCTGAGTTGGAGCAGCTGATCACACAGGTGGAGGTGGAGGCGATCAATCGGGCCGTGATGTTCCGATCTCCGTCGGGCCAGAGCGGAAGCTCCGAGCTGCCGATCAGGCTTGTGATCTTCGCGGCCTCGCTCAGCAAGCTTGGTGAGGGCCTCCGAGACGCGACGGCCTGGCTGGCGGGAGATTCATCCGCAGCGACCCATCGCGGGCGTCACTTCATCTATTCGGAATCGGCCAGACCACGAGGCAAGATCGCCTTTCTTGTTCCGGGTGAAGGTGTGCAGGCTCCTGAGATGCTCAGTGATCTAACAAATAATATTGACCTTTTTTCGTATTGGTATAATTTTATGGATGAGGCCCTGGAGCGTGATATTCCTCTGGGTTTGGTTACCTGCATGCCGAACTCTGATCTGAGTTGTGCTAAGGCGGCAAATTCCCGGCGCATTGAGCTTCTGTATGCCCAGGATTCGGCCACCCAGATCATTGCCGCTTGCCTGATGTCGTTCTATGAGATTGCCTCTCGTATCGGACTTAGCCCTGATCAGATTGTTGGCCATAGCCAGGGTGAATCGAATGCAGTGATGCTTTCAGGCAGCTTGGCAACGATGCGAAATGAAGAAGACCTGAAAACCCGAGTCAAGCAAATCCATGAATTCTTCTCTCAGGCCGATTCCATTGATGAATTTCCAGAGGGTTCAACTTTTGCCATCTCAGGCCTGAGTACAGGTCAACTCAAGGAAATTCTGGAGCGGCGTTCGGAATGGTCGCTGATTTCTGACAACTGCCGCTCCCAGCGGGTCGTGTTTTCTGAGGCGGCTTTCAGCAAGGATCTCGAAGAGCAGGTTCTGGCCGCCGGTGGATCCCTGTTGCCGACACCGCTGACCCGCCCCTACCACACACGATACTTTCAGCAGGGGGCCGAAACCCACCGAAGACTCTATCGGGAGTATCCCCACTCGATTCAGTTTGAACCGCATCATGCTGCTGTTTACAGCTGCCTGACGACCGAACCCTATCCCAACGACCTGGATGAGGGTACCCGGATTTTTATCGACCAATGGCTTCACCCAGTTCGCTACGAAGAGACTATTCGACGAATGTACGCTGATGGTGCCAGGTACTTCATCGAACTTGGCCCAAATACCACCTTGACGAGCTATACCAAGGAAGCTCTTTCCGACTGCCCAGATGTGGTGGCGGTTTCGCTCGGAACTTCCCGCAAAGACAGCACAACAGCCTTTCTCCAGTCAGTCGCAACGCTGTGGACCTCTGGCCTCGACCTGGATCTTCCTGCTCTTGATTCACTCTTTATCGAACGCTATCGAACTGGATTGACCACGGTGACTCGACCGAAAACCGCTGTTTCGGTTCTCTCAGAGATTCCCCAGTACAACTCCGCCGGCCTCAAAGACTTTTTGGCCTCCCTGCAACCCGATGCCGAAGCCGAGCTCAGCTTGGGCCCTCCAACTCCCCCGTCCAACGGAGTTCTCCCCCAGGCCCCTGTCGCCGCGAAGGCTTCTCCCCCCATGGAGCCCACTCCCATCC
>CAYGQY010000020.1:0-12200 GCA_964352195.1 uncultured bacterium | reverse complement strand
GCGGGCTCGTCGTAGATCGCGAGCAGTCGGCGGTCGAGATCGGCGGGCCGGCCCCCTCCCCAGGCGCCGTCCAGCTCTCGGGCGCCGAGCTGCTGGCCTGGCGCCGCAGCCAGCTCCTGGGCGGGGGCCGTCCCGCCGATCTCGACTGGCTGCTGGACCTGGCCGGCGGTCTTCCCTGGCGGGCACTGCAGCGGCTTTGGATCGATCCAGACGGCCCGGTGTCTCTGCGGCTTCCCCTCGAGGGGCTGGAGCGGCTCTGGCTCCTCCACCGGCGGACCCACACCCCGCTTCAATACCTGGTGGGCATCTGCCCTTGGCGCACCTTCGAGCTGCAGGTCTCGCCGGCGGTGCTGATCCCCCGCCAGGAAACCGAACTCCTCCCCGAGCTGGCCGTGATGGCCGTGGCGGATCGTCCCGAAGAGCGCCGCCGCCGGCTGCGCTGGGCCGACCTGGGCACCGGCTCCGGTTGCCTGGCGCTCGCCCTGGCCCACGCCTTTCCGCTGGGTCGGGGCGTGGCGGTGGACCGGTGTCCGCGGGCGTTGGCCCAGGCCCGCGTCAATCTGAACCGCGGCGGTGTGCAGACCCGCGTGGCCCTGGTCCAGGGCAGTTGGTGGGAGCCATTGCGGCTCCGCTGGGGAGCCCTCGATCTGGTGGTGAGCAATCCTCCCTACATCCCCACGGCCCTGCTGGACGAGCTTGAGCCGGTGGTGCGCCGTCATGAGCCGCTGCTGGCCCTCGACGGGGGCTCCGACGGCCTCGATCCCATCCGCCACATCGTCAGCGGGGCCCACCGTGCCCTGGCGCCGGCCGGCTGGCTGGTGCTGGAGCATCACCACGATCAGGCTGACCGGGTGCGTGGGCTGCTCCACGCCGCCGGTCTGGAGCGGGTGGAGTCCCACCGCGACCTGGAGGGCCGGTGGCGCTTCACGTTGTCCCGGCGTTGACGGGGATGGCCAGTCCTTCGCCGCCGCACCCGATGCCCCCACCCGGCGCTCCGACACCCCTCGCCCTGGGCCCTCGCCCTTTGGCCCGGCGGCTCCGGGCCGGCTCGGCAGCCCTCTTCCCCACCGATACCCTGCCCGCCCTGGCCGCCCGACCGGAGGACGCCCAGCAGCTCTGGGCCCTGAAGCATCGCCCCACCGCCAAGCCCCTGATCCTGATGGGGGCGGATCCGGATGGGCTGTTTGCGGCCCTGGGGCTGGAGGTGCGCCGGGAGTGGCGTGCGATGGCCGACCGCTGGTGGCCTGGCGCCCTCACCCTGGTGCTGCCGGCCCGGGGTGCACTGGCAGCGGAGCTGCATCCTGAGGCGGCGGCGGAGGGCGCCAGCCTCGGGTTGCGAATTCCCGCCTGTGGGCCGGCCCTGGAGCTGCTCCGCCTCACGGGCCCCCTGGCCACCACCAGCGCGAACCGCTCGGGAGAACCGGCCTGCCTCAGCGCCGGCGAGGCTGGGCGGGCGTTCCCCGATCTGCCGTTGCTGGCGCCCCTTCCCTGGCCTGTGCCCGGCGGGGCGGCCAGCACCGTTCTGGCCTGGACGTCAACGGCCGAGTGGCGGGTTCTGCGCGCCGGTGCTGTGATGCCCCCAGGTTGTCGGCCCTGAGACGCCCATGCTCTGGCTCGTTCTGTCGGTGGTGGTGCTCATGGGCCTTTGCCATGCCCTGCTTGAACCGCTGCTGGGTTGGGGGACGCCCCTGTTCGAGTTGCGTGGCGGCGTCTGGATCGCCCTGGCCCTGCTGGGCTTTCTGCTGGCCGGGCGGCGGGCCTGATCCCCACGCTGCAAGCACGCCTGTTGCGGCGGCCGGAGGTGGAACCGTGATCCGCAGCAATCATTCCTGACACCACGCAACAAACGGCGGCGGGAAGAATCGGAAACAGAACAAACCGGAGCGAAGCAGACTAAGAAAAAATAAATTTTTGCATCAGCAGGTGATAACTCTGCTGGCGGGGTTGCGGGGGCGCTCCGTTTGGCTACGACGGGGTAGGAGCGTGTGGACATTCTTAATCGTGATCATCACTGACTTTACTCCTGAAGAGGAGAATATCGCGGCCGACGAAGGGATCATTGATCCGGAGTTTGATCAGGGCACAGCCCAGGTCTGCTGGCAGGACCGGGGTGGCCGGCTCTGGGTGGCTCCGGTGGATCCCGTCAGCGGAGAGATCCAGCTTGAGGACAAGCTGTTGCTGGACACCGGCCTGGCTCCGATCGCAGACCCAGGCGGCACTGGCGCCGCCACGGGGAATGGGCCCGAGTGGATCGTGACGGAAAGTGGTTCGGACATTCTGTATACCAAGGCCATCTCCGAGGATCCCAGCACCTGGGAGGTCTGGAGCGCCAGCTGGAACGGGACCACATGGGAGACGCAGTTCCTCACGACCGGGGCGAGCCCCAATGGCAGCACCACCCCGGGGGACCCTGATCCCAAATTCATCTACCGACAGGCTGACGATGGGGGAGAATTTGATCTGCTCTGGTACGACTACGACACGGGAGAGACGGGTCTGGTCACCACTGAGCGAACCAAGGGCGCCCGTTGGGTGAACAACGAGAGCGAAGAGGTGGTGTTCGCGCAGGAGGTTGGAGGAACCCGTCAGATCTTCCTCCATGACGTGGAACTTAAGAGCACCACCCAGCTCACCTTCGGAGGTACGGACAAGTCGAAACCTTGGATCTGGGAGGCTCCAGAGCTGGACGGAGGCCGTGTTCTCATGACCCTTGAGGATGGGCAGAACCCCCAGACCCTCGGCATCTATGTGGAATCCGACGATGGAAGCTGGAGTCAGGCCCTGGAGCTGGAGCCCCCCACCGACCGACGCTTCATCTATTCGCCAGAGCCCTTTGTGTATGACGGCCGATCCGGAATCTCCTTTGTGGCCAAGGACGAGATCAGCCCTGCAGAGGAGTCTGAAATCTGGCTGGCGGGCCTGGGGCCCTCTGGGCCGGTCTATCGGGAGGTCAGTGAGCCCGAGCGGCTGGCTCGCAATGACCCGGAAACATTTGCCACCGAAGAGGGGCTTGTTGTCTATTACAACGTCAGGAGTGTGAGCCTTTTCGATGACACTCCACCCAGCATCTTTCGTGCCTCTACCGGGGTGGTGCCTGCATCGGATCCCCTGTCCGCCTCGGCCCCGGACGAACCGGATGGGGGTCCACTGGGTCCCGGATCCGGCTTCAGCAACCTGCTGTCGACTGAACAGGATGCCTTCTCCCTGATCACCCTGCTCCAGCCAGTCTCCAGCCCTGGCGAGTCGGAGGCCATCGTTCTGGCTGGCTCGGAGTGGTTCCAGCTGGATCCGGCCGGTCTGTCCGGAGCCCCGGAGTGGGTCGCTTCGGCGGGGGTGCTCCCCTCGGAAGCGTGGATGCTGGAGTCCGCTCTGGCCTGATGCTTCCCCTGGCTGGGATTCCGCCGATCACAGCAGGCCGCGGTAGCGCACGAACAGCTGCAGCATCGACCAGGATCCCAGCGCCACCTTGATCGCCACCAGCACGTTGAGCAGGGGGATCCAGCCGCCACTGGCCAGGCTTCCGAAGGATCCCGCCGGCAGACGCAGCCCTTCCAGGCTCAACAGGGCCAGCCCCAGAAAGGTGATCACGGCCAGCTTCTCCCACGTCTCGGCATGGAGGCGCCCGTAGAGGGCTTCGGTGTGCTCTGCGGATCCGCTGACCACGAGCAGGCCGATGGCGGTGCCTCCTGCCACTCCGGCCGCGAAGCCGCCCCCCGGGGACAGGTGGCCCCGCAGGGCGAGCTCCACGGCCACCAGGGCGCTCACCGTGGCACCGAGCTGACAGAGCACGATCGAGGGAGGGTCCTCCATGCCCCGGATCCGCTGGGTGGGCCTCTCCCCGCTCAGCAGCTGCTTGACCCCAAGCGCCGCCAGGCTGAACACGACCACCTCTCCGACCGTGTCGTAGAGGCGCACATCCAGGATGATTCCCGACACCACATTGGGCACGGCACTGAACTCGGCGATTGCCCGCACCACCCCTGCGGTGGCGGCGGCGGATCGGGCCCCGTCGACGAGGGGAAGACCGCAGACGAAGGCGGCCGCCAGCAGGTACAGGGCCTTCACGGCCGCCCCCCGTCCGCCGGCCCAGACCCGTCAGCGGTGTGGGCCACCAGCTCGCCGCCCGCCGCCCGCCAGGCCCCGGCTCCCTCCAGTTCGTCCAGCTGGGCCAGCAGCCGGGGAGAAGCAATCCGAAGCTGGCCCTCGGGGCTCAGCCATCCATGGGGATCGTCCTCCACCAGCTCGAATCTCAGATACGCCTGCTGCATCCACTGCTCCAGCAGGGCCCGGCGGCTGTCGTCCAGCTGCCCGCCAGGCTGCAGGGTGAGACGGAACACCATCGAGGAGCGCAGCGCGATGGCGTACAGGGTGGTGGAGAGCAGAGTCCCCACCAGGGCTTCGGTCAGCGCCACATCCGCCGCCCCGAGCAGGGCGTAGATGAGCGAGGCCACGGCGCCCAGGATGCCGCGAAGCACAAGGGTCTGGAACGGACTCCGCTGCAGGATCAGCAGGGCGGCCGTCAGCGGGAGCAGGGCCGCGATCGGCAGCAGCAGGGCCAGGGAGTCGGTCAAGGTGATGGCCCCGGCTTCTGGGAGCAGACCGCCAGCACATAGCCGAACAGGGTGTTCCAGATCACCAGGGAGATCAACGCCAGGCTCAGCACGGTCCACTCGTCGGGTTGCCGCAGCAGCAGACCCAGCACGATCAGCGCCGATCCGAGCGTGTCCGCCACCGAGAGGCCGTGCAGCTTGGCCAGGTAGGAGCTCCTCCCCAGCAGGGGCCAGGTGCCCAGCAGCCAGAACAGCAGCCCCGAACCGAGCAGCAGGCCGCTCAGCAGCCGGATCAGTGGCAGGGTCTGGAGGGGAGGGGCCATCACGCCTCCAGTTCCCGCAGCAGGTTGGCCAGCAGCATGACGCCGGCATTGCCCACGCTGAGCACGATCACCCCCACCACCCCGATCATGCGGTCGCCGCGGACCACATCGAACACGAGCATGAGAATGGACACCTTGGTGGAGATGCTGGCGAAGGCGGCCAGGCGGTGCCAGAGATCGGGCTTGCGCAGCACCACGAACACCGGCATCAGCAGGGCGAGGACCATCAGGTAGACCAGAACCGTCATGGTCGGGTGCTCCTCTCCAGCCTGTGGACCAGATAGGAGCCGTCGGAGAGCCTGCCGAGGGCGATGGTGAGGGGGGTCAGGGTGATGTGGAAGACCTCCAGGAACATCACCAGGGCGGAGCGGCTGCCCGAGCCGGGCACGATCACCACCCGTTCGCTCCCATGGGGACGGATGATCAGCCGCAGGGCCTCCCCATAGGCCGCCGGCAGGGCCTGAAGCACCCTCCAGAGCGATCCCAGCAGCAGGCTGGGGTCCACCACACTGACCGCGGGCCGAGGCAGCAGCAGGGCCAGGCTGAGCCCGGCGAGCAGGTTGAACCGGCTGAAATCGGAGGTGAGCAGCAGCCAGATGCCCAGCCGGAAGCCGGTGCCCAGCATCCAGATGGCCGAAACCTGCCAGCGCCGGCGTTCCCCCGTCATGCCGCCAGCCTCAGCATCAGCACCAGGCCCGTGCCCACGATCCCCATTCCGCCGATCAGGTCGTCGAACCCTTCCAGGTCCGGCAACGTTACTGCCGCTCTCCAGGGGGCCAGCAGTCGATGCACGATCCAGCCGGCGACCAGCACGGCGATCGCCTTGAGCAGCGCTTCGGCCGAGAAGGCGATGGCCCAGGGGATCCGCTCGGCGCCAAGGGCACCAAGGCCGTTCGACAGCAGCAGGGCCAGAATCAGCAGCAACACCCCTCCGCCGTCTGAGGGGGAAGGGGCCTCCGGGGCGGCGGGCCCGGGCAGGGGGCTCTCCCAGAGCCGGGCGTAGACTGCGGCCGTGCCGACCGAGAGGGCCACCACCAGCATCGCCACGGCGCCGGTCAGCCGGGCCTGCAGCAGATCCTTGGCCAGGTACCCCACCAGCAGGGGACATCCCGCGATCGACAGGCTGGCCAGCTGCATCGGCAGCCAGACCGCGGTGGGGAGGGGGGTCTGGGACCAGCCCTCCAGCCGGCGGCTGGGGAAGTGCCGGGCCACCAGGAACAGGCTGGCCTTCGCCACTCCGTGGCCGAGGGCGAAGAGGCCGGCCGTGGCCGGCGAGAGCACCACCAGCCCCATCTGGGACACCGTGCTCCAGGCCAGCAGGCGCTTCACGTCGGTTTCCAGCAGGGCGAAGACCAACCCGAACAGGGCGCTGGCCAGCCCGAACCAGAGCACCGTGTCCCCCAGGGAGGGGGAGAAGGTGGCCACCCGCACCAGGGGGGCCGCTCCGGCGGTGATGACCACCCCCGACAGGAGCGCGGAGACTTCCGCCGGGGCCTCGGCATGGGTTCGGGGCAGCCAGAGCCCCGAGAGGAACAGCCCCGACTTGGTGACCAGGCCGATCAGCAGCAGGGCCAGAGCTCCCGCTGGCGCTGCGGCGAGACTCTCGAGCGCGAAGGAGCCGCTGCCCCGGAAGATCTCGGCCGTACCGATCAGATAGAAGAGCAGGGCGGTGCTGCCCACCAGCAGATAGCGCAGCCCGATCCAGACCCGTTTCAGATTGCCCGGTTCGGCGATCAGCAGGAAGGAGGCGATGCTCACGACCTCCAGGGCCACATAGAGGCTGATCAGGTCGTGGCAGACCAGGGCGGAATTGATGCCACCGTGCAGCACCAGCAGCACCAGCCAGAAGGATCCCGTGCGTGGGCGATGGCGGCTGTCGAGCACCACAGCTCCGGTGACCAGAGCATTGAGCACCAGGAACGGGGCACTGAAGCCGTCCAGCAGCAGCGACACCCCATAGGGACCGCTCAGCTGGAGGGCCAGGGATTCGGCGCCGGCGACGGTGGCCAGACCGGCCAGCAGGGAGAGCGCGCAGGTGAGCAGGCTCAGGATCCAGCCGAATCGCGGCAGCAGAATGGCCGCGAAGGCGATCAGAAAGGGCAGCAGCAGCCAGGCGATCGCCAGGGACGTCATCGACCGGCGGCCTCTTCCAGGTCCCCGGTCTGGAGGGTGGGCTCACGGCGGGCCAGCTGGGTGATCACCACCAGCAGCAGGGCCTGAACGGAGAATCCGATCACGATGGCCGTGAGGATGACCGCCTGGGGCACCGGATCGGCGAAGGCGAGGCTCGGGGAGACGGCTTCAGGAGGTCCGGAGAGAATCGGGGTGCGCAGGCCTCCCCGGGCCGCCACCAACACGAAGAAGCTGATCACGCCGGTGCTCATTACATCGAGGGAGAGCACCTTGAGAAACAGGTTGCGCCGCAGCAGCAAGCCGATGAAGCCACCCAGCGCGGTGAGCAGGAACAGACCCTGAATAATCAGCGCGGCGGAGATGGACGGCAAGGGTCGTGGTGTCGAAGGCTTCGGGTCGGACGGGGAGAGGGGCGGGAAGGCTGACCCTGCTGGAGACGGGGCCTCAGCTCCCGCCCATGCCGGCAGCGGATCGAAGCTGACCCCAGGCCGGTGTCCCCCCCAGGCGAACCCGGATGGGTCTTCAGGAGGAGGTGATGGTACCGGAGCGGTGGACGGGTTCCTCGGTGCGGCAGGAACGCCTGATCCCTGGCTTCCGCTCCCACCGGATGGGAACTCCCGGCGATTCCTGCGCTTCCTGACGGGATGACCCGGCACCTCGATTCGGTTCAACCGGACCATCGCCCCACGGGTGCGGCCGACTGGGAGCGGAGAAGGCACCCAGTTGGTCAGTTTTTGTTGCGCAGATTGAAGCTATGGAGCAATAGGTTAGGAGTCGGCTAGCTTTTCATGGTTGGCGGAGCAAAAGATTGTATAAAAATCAACAGATTTGTCGTGCAAAACTGCATCAGTTCCTCGCGATTGGGTTTGGAGTCCTGCCGGTGTTGACCCTGGGCGGCCCCTGGATGGCCCAGGCGTTGCCTCTCCAGGAGCAGCCCATGGCTGGGGTGGATTCCCCCGTTTCGCCGCAACAGGCCGGACCCGTTCCCGTGCCCAGAATCGCGCCGCGAGTCATGGGGCAGTTCACCACGGGGCCGGGGTTGGGTTATGAGAGTTCGTTCGGGAGCCTGTACGCTCTATTCCCCTTGTTTCAGCTTCCAGGGCAGTCCCTTGGATTCACTGAAGCCCGCCTGAATTTCACCACTGAAGACGCAAACTTTGGGGGTAATATTATCTTTGGGTATCGCCAATATTGGCCAGATCAAGATATTGTCTATGGGGCCTATGCCGGTTACGATATTCGGGATACCGGACCCTCCACATTCTCCCAGTTGGGAGGTGGCGTCGAAGTGATGGGATCTCACTGGGAGGCGCGTCTCAATGGGTATCTGCCCATCGGCGAAACGCGAAATCTGATTTCGAGCCAGAGTACGAATCAAGGCTCATCGCTGGACAGGCTGAATTTCGAGAGAAACCTACTGTTCGCCACCACGAAGTCCACCACCCAGATCGACAAAACCTATGAATCGGCCCTGGCGGGCCTGGATCTGGAAGCAGGAACCCGCCTACTGAGCTGGGGGAATGGCGATCTGAGAGGGTTTGTCGGGGGATACTTTTACGATGGATCCGGCGTTGACGCCTTCCCTGGATTCCGTTCCCGACTGGCCGTTCGCCAGGGAGAGGCCCTCTCCGGTGGCCTGGAATTCACAACGGATGAGCGTTTCGGCTCCCGCTTCACCGTCACCGTCGGAATCGGTTTCGGGGGTGGGCGAAGCCGTGGTGTGGATCGTGATGTTGATGCGTTGGTGGCCCGATTGCAGTCGCCGGTTCAGCGTCAACCCAACATTGTCGTGGATGAGCAGAACGAACGTCAGTTCGTCGATTCCTTCGGTACGGACACGGTGGCGAACCCCGCCACTGGGGAAGCCTGGCGGTTCGCCCATGTCCGTGCGGGATCCTCCGGTGGCAATGGCACGGTTGAGCAGCCCTTTGGCGAAGTCACAACGGCCGTCAACCGGACACAATCCGATGGCAATGACATTGTCTATGTGGACGCAGCTCCCAACTCCCCACTATCGGGATTTTCAATCCCCGACTCCGTGCGGGTGATGTCCACCGGTCCGAAGCAGTTCCTGCCAGCCAGCATCGCGAATCAGCGCTCGGTCATTCAGCTGCCCGGTTCCGGAAGCGGTCGTTTGCCCACGGTCCTTGGGAGTGTGTTCATGGGTGATCAGAGCTGGCTGCAGGGGTTCGATCTCCGACCGCTTCCCAATCAGCCAGGGGTGGTGGGGACAGATGTCGGCAACTTGACGATCGCTGATAATCGCATTGTGACATCGGGTGACAATGCTGCTGGGATCCGAATCACCGAGAACCGTTCCTTCACTGATCCAGGCAACCAGATTCAGATTGTGGAGAACACGATCTCCACCAACGGCGCCCAGTCATCCGGCATCGAAGTGTTCGTGACCAGCGGATCAATCAGTCGTCTGGAGGTGGCTGGAAATACGGTGAACACGGATGGAGAGTTCTCGTCCCATGGGATTCGGGTCCTGGTTCGTGACACGGGTACGTTGGGGAGCCTAGGGATTGATCGGAACGACGTCTCCACGGCCGGACCGCTGTCGGAGGGGATTTTTCTGAGCAGCACCGATGCAGGATGGATCGGTCGGGCAACCATCAATCGCAACACCATTTCCACAACGGGAAGTGTACCAAGCGATTCGGCCAATGAATTTGATTTGGAATCGGATGGGATTTACGTGAATGTGCTTCGAAGCGGCCAGCTTGGGCAGATCCAGATCAGCGACAATGTGGTGACGACACTGGGGAACGATGCTGATGGCATTTACTTGATTGCCGGAGTGGGGGGAGTGATCCAGCAGGCGCTCATTAGCAATAACACGGTGTCCACTACAGGAATGAATCCCCTCCAGGCCAGCCAATCAGCTGAATCAATCAAAATTCTGGCCTATGCCAATGGACGGATCGAAAACCTCTCCCTTCTTGACAATACTATTCTCCAATCGGAAGGGGATGGAATTCTGTTGAGGGCCAGATCCGGCGTGTCGCCGGAAGGAGGGGAGATCTGTGCCGATCTCCAGGGGAATACGAGTTTGAATGCCAATGTGTCGGGCCAGATTATTGGGACACCCTATAGTTTTTCGAATCCTGATGATCGAGGTTCGATCTCGCTGGTTGGTGCTGATCTGAATGCCGTGATTGCTAGTAATTCTCCAAGCGACCCTGCGGCTTTCTCCACGACAGGATCGATCTTCTTCGTACCGAGTTGTCCCTGATCCGGTCCTGCTTGCTCGGGGGGGGGATTCAGCCCATCCCCTCCGGGAACGTGCTCCCGGCAGGGTCAGTCCAGGGGCACCCTTGATCAGACCCTGACTGGATGGGAGAGCCAGGAGTGTGAACCAGGCGTATTATTAACATTATTATCAATCGACCAGACTGGCCTAGGCTGCTTTAGACTTTGATTCTTGCTCCTGGTTGGTTAAACATTGTGTTTGACGACTTTCTGGATCGCCTTGCTCCTCTCGAGCAGGCGGGAGATCTCACGGGGTTGATTCTCTCCAATGCAGACACAGCCTCAGCGCTGCTCCTCTCGGGGCTGGAATTTCTGGATCTCGATGGTCCCTTGGCTGATCGATTGGGATGGGTTGCTTCCCCCGGTCCAAGCGGCAGCGAGGGGGATCAGGAGGAACCCCCGGCTGGTTCCGATTCGGTGGATGTCATCACCGGTATCCCGACAACCATCACCAATGGCAACGAGGGGATGATCTCCTCCCGGTTTCAGGATCATTCATGGGTCACCGATGATGGGGCTGTCCATGTGATGGCCAATACGAACGGCCAGCTCTCACTCTACTCCAGTGACGATAACGGCCAGTCCTGGGATGACACTGCCACGCTCACGAATTCCAGTGGATCGTCCCGCGCTGATGGAGTGATTGTCGATGGCCAGCTCTATGAGGTTTACACAACAGGCACTGGCGGAATTGCCCTTTCCATCCTAAATTATTCTGAAGATGATGTGTCCTGGACGGTTGAATCTACGGTGGTTTATCCCAGCCCGGCTTCACTCAGGCTGGAGAGGCCATCCATCACTGTCACCGACGACGGAACCATTGTCGTGGCATGTACTGCAACGGACCGAGCCACTGGGCAGGCCAGCCTGAGGGTTGGTTACAGTGAAGATCAAGGGGAAACTTGGACCATAGTTGATCAGGGAATCGAGAATACCAAAGAAGACGGAAGGATGTCTGGAGATATCGTTGCCACCGATGATGGAGTGGGCCTCCTTTATACCAATGGCAACACTCTCAATTGGATTGATTATTCAGAAGATGCCCCCACGGGAAGCAAGCTTGAGCCCGAGCGTCTCCTCGTCAAGGGGGATACCCAAAGGGATCCCAACGGCACCCATTTCAGTTCGGTGACAGATGAGGATGGGAATATCCATGTCGCCACGAACAATGGTGAGCAGCGAGTTGTCTACTTACGATATGATAACGCAACGGATGAATGGGATGATCCGGTTGAAATTACATCCTATCGGAGTGGTAGTTATATGCAGATCAGCATCCTTGAAGATGGTTCGATCAAGATTGCCTACGAAGTCAATGCCGGAGGTGAGCGATTCCTGGAGGTCAGCGAAAGCGTGGATGGCGGTGACAGCTGGTCCGTGGATGCCAGGCTGACTCAGGATCTTGTCGCCAATCCAGGCAATGCGCGCCTGGAAACTCCCGCCTATGCGCAAGATACGCTTCCTGTTTTCCAGCAGGTGGAACCCACCAATGGCTCCAACGCCTTGGTGTACTACGAAGTGCCTTGAGCGCGGGGGCTGAGAAGTCTCCCGGAGCTGGCTGAACAGCCCAGGAGCAACCTGCTGCCCCCCTGGCCACAGGGTGAACTGGTCTCGGGGCGCCGCCATGAGTTGGGTGCCACTGATCCTCTGCTGGCTCAATGAAGTCGGAGCCGGCGACCCGTGGAACATCAGTCGGGACAATCCTGACGCCAGCAGCGATCGGATCGCTGTCGAAGACCCATGAAGACGCTCCTGCCTGTCACCAACAGGAGCCCGCGACCCGCATGGGAGCTTGTCGTGCCCCGGTTCCGTTCAGAGGCAGCACTTCCGTGGCCCTCCTTCTGCAGAGCGTCTACCCGCAGAGCGTGACTCCCGCAGGGGATCGAAGCCGGCTAACGGATTTGAACCGATGACCTTCGCTTTACAAAAGCGCTGCTCT
>CAYGQY010000019.1:0-12314 GCA_964352195.1 uncultured bacterium | reverse complement strand
TCTGGATGGTGCGCAGGGTGCGGGTGGCCACCCGCACCCTGCGCACCATCCAGAAGAAGGGTCTGGGCGTCTATGCCCGCGAACTGGGCATCAACCTGGCCAAGATCTGAATCCGCCGGATTGAAGGGGCGGGGTCTGCACCCGGTCCGGATCCGGCTCGCTCCCTCTCCGGGTTCCCCTTGAACCGTCGCCACCTGCTTGAAGCCGGCCTTCTCGCCGGCCTGGGCACCGCCTGCGGGGCCGTCGCTGTCCCGCCAGCCTGGGCCATGGGGGGCCAGCTACCCGAACTCGAGACCCTCGCTCCGGACTTTCGACTGCCGGCCCTGATCCCGGCCCCCGCCGAATCCGGACGCGGCGCCCTCCGCAACCCGCCCACCTCCGCAACCCTGGCTCTGGGAGAGTTCAGGAGCCGCTGGCTGGTGCTGTATTTCTATCCCCGGGATTTCACGGGAGGTTGCACCCTGGAGGCCCGGGGCTTCCAACAGGAACTGAGCAGCTTCCGGGCCCGAAACGCCGAAGTGGCCGGCGTGAGCGCCGATGCCCTCGACGCCCACGCCTCCTTCTGCGCCAGAGAGGGTCTGGCCTTCCCCCTGCTCTCCGATCCGGGCGGCCGCGTGAGTGCACGCTACGGATCCTGGATTCCTCCGTTCTCCCAGCGGCACACCTTTCTGATCGATCCGGCCGGCCGACTCAGGGCGCGATGGGTGGCCGTAAGGCCCGTGGGTCACGGCCGCGAGGTGCTCGCCGAGCTGGTGCGCCTCCAGAGCTGAACCCGCTCCAAGTGCGGCGTCAGGACCCGAACCAGCGCCCGATCAGATCGGCATGGACCCGTGCCAGGGTCCGCTGATGCTCCAGGCGGAGCGGATCGGGCGGCCGATCGAGAACAGCGGCCCAGCTGGGATCGGGACGGCTCACGTCCTCTCGAGTGGAGACCAGATCCAGGCAGGGGCAACCGAGTGCCTCGGCGGCGGCACGCACTTTCGGGTCATAGCTGAGGGCCGCCACCGGAGCACCGCCCAGCGCGCCCAGGATCAGGGCGTGCAGACGCATCGCCAGCACCAGACCGGCTGAAGCGAACAGGGCCATCGCCTGGTCGGGATCGGTGGCGCTGACCGACCGGCTGCGCTGGAGCAGGCGGGCCGGCACCAGCCCCTGGGCCCTCAGCCCCTCCAGCAGCCCACTGTCCTGATCCCGGTGAACCGGCAACCAGAGAACCGCGCGCTCCTGGCTGGCGGCCAGCGCATCGAGCGCCTCCAACAGGGGGGTCCAGGCAGGACCCTGCAGCAGGGGGGTCGCTCGCCAGCAGACCACGATCGGCCCCCCCAGGCCGTGCCAGGGGCAGCGGCGCAGCGACCAGACGGGATCACTGCCGAGGCTTCCGGACACGCCCCAGCTGGCGGCCAGCGCCGCCGAGGCGGCATCCCTCCAGCCGATCCCCTGCACGAGGGGCAAGACCGAGCGGACCAGCCAGCGGCTACGCCGCCGCCGCAGGGGCCCCAGACCCTGGCCCCAGAGGAACACCGGCTTGCCCCGGAGACGGGCTTCGAGGATCAGCGCCAGGTAGTAGAGCAGGCTGCGGAAACTGGTGCCGTCCTGCAGGAGGCTGCCGCCCCCGAGAACGAGCGCATCGGACCCCCGCAGCCCCGCCCGAACGGCCGCCAGTGACCGCCGCGAACAGCTGCGGACCCGCCAGCGGCTCCAGAGCTCGGCCTGATCAAAGGCGGTCACGAGGGGATCGCAGCCCTGGGGCAGTTGCTGCAGGAGCGCTTCGAGCAGGGCGTCATCGCCCAGGTTGTGCTCGCCGTAATAGCCGCAGATCAGGGGCTGGTGGAGCCTGCGCCGATGGGCCACCGGGACTCCGCTCCGAGGGACAAAGGAGATTACGGGGGAAGGCGCCATCGGCAACGACTGGGCCAGTCGGGAATGCGGCACATTGGACCGACGGAGGCAGCTCCAAGCCTTCATGACCTGTTACATTGAGCGCAACATCGCGTTACACGCCATGACCACCTCTGACTCCCGCTTCGGTTTCGTCGGTTTCGCCGAGACCTGGAATGGCCGCCTGGCCATGCTCGGTTTCGTGATCGGGCTGGCCACCGAGCTCCTCACCGGCCAGGGCATCCTCTCCCAGATCGGCCTGGGCTGATCGGTTCCAGGTCCCGTTCGGTCCTACCGGCGGCCCCTCTCCCACAAGCCCGGCCGGACGACCCGGCCGGGCTTCTTCATGGCGTCGGCCCGGGTCAGCTTCCGTCTTCGACGCGCCGGCCCGGGCTCCCTCCCTACATTGCCAACCGTCCTGGGTGCAGGGCCGCCATGCATGCCCTTTCACTGCCCACCTGGTGGATCCATGTCGCTTCAGTCCTGGAGTGGACGCTCGCCATGGTGGCGGTGATCCACTGGGGAGAGCGTCGCCAGGAAACGGAGTGGCGCTGGCTTGCCCTGGCCATGCTTCCCGCCCTGGTCAGTGCCATGGCGGCCTGCACGTGGCATGTCTTCGACAACGCCCCGGAGCTGCGCGGTCTGGTGGTGTTCCAGGCGGCCAGCACCCTGCTGGGCAACGGAGCCCTGGCAGCCGCCGCCTGGACCCTCCTGCCTGTGGAGCCTCGCCCATGAGCCCTCTGCAGAGCCTGGCGGGCATTGATCCGGGCCCGTTGTTCGTGCTCTCGCTGCTGCCCTACCTGGCCTTCCTCCACTGGGCGGCCCGCAGCGGCCGTTTCCCCCCCCTCGCCCTGTGGGGGTTCCGCTTCACCCTGGTGTTCGTGGCGGTGACCATCGCCGCCGCGGTCGTGGCGGAACTGCGCTTCGGCGCCCAGCTCGCCGATGTGGATGCCCTGCACGGCGGAGCCGAATCCTTTCTGACGGTGGCGAACCTGCTGGTTCTTCTGGGATTCTCCCGCGCCGGCGTCGCCCCGCCGGCCCCTCCGGAGCCCCTCGCGGGTGAACAAGTCTTAAGCGGTGGTGAAGGCACTGCCGTTCCCCCGGAAGATGGGGCGTCGGTTTTTGATCGAAGATGATCGCTCCCCTTCTGGCTCTGGCCCCGGCCTCACTCACCTGGTCACCGAAGGTGGCGCTGGTGATGATCGTGTGCAATGTGGTCGCCATCGGCATCGGCAAGGCCACGATCAAGTACCCCTCCGAGGGAGCCCAGCTCCCCAATGCCCAGTTCTTCGGCGGACTGAGCCACGCGTCCCTGCTGGCCACCACCAGCCTCGGTCACATCTTCGGCATCGGTGCCATTCAGGGCCTGGCTTCCCGCGGCGTTCTCTGAACCCTGGAGGCCTTCGCCAGAACCTGCCTCAGAAGGGTCCTGGCGCCCGAGCGCCCCACCTGTGCCGTCCCGTCCTGGCGGGGCGGCTTTTGGTCTGTGTTCCTCAGACCCTTTCCGGCCTGCTCAGACAACCAGGGGCTGGCGTTTCAGGGCCATGGCGAAGCGCTGCAGGATTCGGTCCGCCATCTGGGACGGCGTGAGACCGAGGGCCCGCTTGCTCTGATCCGGGCTGGCATGATCCACGAGCTGGTCGGGAATGCCTAGGCGGAACACCGGCACCAGCACCTCATGATCGTTGAGGGTTTCCACCACGGCCGCCCCGAATCCGCCAGGAAGGGCCCCTTCCTCCATCGTGACCACCCGGCCGATGCGGCGCGCCAGGGGAAGAATCAGGGATTCGTCAAGGGGGCGCAGGAACCGGGCGTTGACCACGGCGGCCCGGATACCCTGCTCCTGCAGAAGCCCGGCCGTGGCCATGGCCGGGCTCACCATGGCGCCGTAGGCCACGATCAGCAGATCGTCACCATCGGCAAGCTGTTCACCCCGGCCAACCTCAAGCGGCTCCCAGCCTTCCTCCGCCAGGGGCACGCCCTCCCCTTCCCCCCGGGGAAAACGGATGGCACAGGGACCCCTGTGCTGGATCGCCGTGACGAGCATGCGCTGAAGTTCGGCCTCGTCCTTCGGGGCCATCACCGTGAAATTCGGCACGGCCCGGAGGTAGCTGATGTCGTACTGACCCTGATGGGTGGGACCGTCGGCCCCGACGATGCCGGCGCGGTCGAGCACGAAGGTGACGGGGAGTTTCTGGATACCCACGTCGTGGATGATCTGGTCGTAGGCGCGCTGCAGGAAGGTGCTGTAGATCGCCACCACCGGGTTGAGGCCTTCGCAGGCCATGCCCGCCGCCATGGTGACGGCGTGCTGCTCGGCGATGCCGACGTCGAAGTACTGAGCGGGGAGGGCCTTCTCCAATAGGTCGAGACCCGTGCCGGTGGCCATGGCGGCCGTGATCCCCACCACGGTGGGGTCCTGCTCGCAGATCTTGACGAGGGTCTGCCCAAACACCTTGCTGTAGCTGGGGGGTTTCGGCTTGCTGGAGGGGAAGGCCTTGCCGGTCTTGAGATCAAAGGCGGACTGGGCGTGGTAGCCCACCTGATCGGCTTCGGCATAGGGATAGCCCTTGCCCTTGGTGGTGGCCACATGAACGAGAACCGGTCCCTCGCAGCGGTGGGCCACCTGAAAGGTGCGGGTCATCTCGGCAATGTCGTGGCCATCGATCGGACCCATGTAGGTGAAGCCCAGCTCCTCGAACACCGCTCCCACCTTCGGCACGGCCAGCCGGCGCATGCTCTCCTTGAGCCGCTCCAGCTCCGGCGGCAGCTCGCCGTGCATGAAGGGGAGATGCTTGAAGGCCTCCTCGGCGCTGCCGGAGAGGAACTGCAGCGGCGGACTGAGCCGCATCCGGTTGAGGTAGGTGGAGAGGGCTCCCACCGGCGGGGAGATCGACATGTCGTTGTCGTTGAGCACCACCAGCAGGCGGGTTCGGGGCAGATGGCCGGCATGGTTGATCGCCTCCAGCGCCATGCCACCGGTGAGGGCTCCATCGCCGATCACCGCCACGCACTTGAAGTCGTCACCGCGGCGGTCGCGGGCCAGGGCCATGCCCAGGGCGGCGGAGATGCTGGTGGAGGCGTGGCCGGCACCGAAATGGTCGAAGCGGCTCTCGCTGCGCTTGAGGTAGCCAGCCACCCCGCCCTGCTGGCGGAGGGTGTGGAACTGGTGATAGCGGCCGGTGATCAGCTTGTGGGGATAGGCCTGGTGCCCCACGTCCCAGGCGACGCGATCGCCATCGAGATCCAGGGTCTGGTAGAGGGCGAGGGTGAGCTCCACCACCCCAAGGCCGGGGCCCAGGTGCCCACCGCTGGTGGACACCACTTCCAGATGCTTCTCGCGGATCTGACGGGCGATGGCTTCAAGCTCGCCGGTGCTGAGGCCATGCAACTGGTTGGGATGGCTCAGCTCGCTGAGATGCATGCCCTGATCAGATCTGAGAGAGTCAATCTACGGCCTGTGTCCGGGCGATCGGGGACAACGGTCACCATTCCTGAAGCCCGGCGGCGAAGCGGGGTCTGGCCCGCTTGTCAGACTGGCTCGATGGACGACACTCTGCAGCGCATCCTGCGGGCCCGGGTCTACGACGTGGCGATCGAATCCCCGCTCGATCCGGCGCCCAACCTGTCTCGGCGACTGGGCAACTCGGTGCTTCTCAAGCGCGAGGACCTGCAGCCGGTGTTCTCCTTCAAACTGCGGGGCGCCTACAACCGGATGTCCCATCTCAGCGCGGCGGAGCTGGAGCGTGGGGTGATCGCCGCCAGCGCCGGCAACCACGCCCAGGGGGTAGCCCTGGCGGCCGACCGGCTGGGCTGCCGGGCCGTGATCGTGATGCCGCTCACCACACCGGAGATGAAGGTGCGGGCGGTGGAGGCGCGGGGTGCCGAGGTGGTGCTCCACGGCGACACCTATGACGAGGCCTACCTGCGGGCCCGGCAGCTGGAGCAGGAGCGGCAGCTCAGCTTCATCCACCCCTTCGACGATCCGGACGTGATCGCCGGACAGGGCACGATCGGGCTGGAGATCCTCCGCCAGTGCACCCCTCCGCCGGATGGGATCTATGTGGCGGTGGGCGGCGGCGGGCTGATCGCCGGCATCGCCGCCTATGTCAAGAGCGTCTGGCCGCTGGTGGAGGTGATCGGCGTGGAACCGGTGGACGCCGACGCCATGACCCGCTCCCTGGCCGCCGGACACCGGGTGAGCCTGGAGCAGGTGGGCCTGTTCGCCGATGGGGTGGCCGTGCGGGAGGTGGGCGAGCACACCTTCGCCCTGGCCCGGCGCCACGTGGACGCCATGATCACGGTCGACACCGACGAGATCTGCGCCGCCATCAAGGATGTGTTTGAGGACACCCGTTCGATCCTCGAGCCCGCCGGTGCCCTGGCGGTGGCCGGCCTGAAGGCCGATGTCCAGCGCAGGGGCCTGAGTCAGCGCACCCTGGTGGCGGTGGCCTGCGGCGCCAACATGAACTTCGACCGTCTCCGGTTCGTGGCCGAACGGGCCGAGCTGGGCGAGGAACGGGAGGCGATGCTGGCGGTGGAGATCCCCGAGCGGCCCGGCAGCCTGCGCCGGCTCTGCGAGCTGCTGGGTTCCCGCAGCCTCACCGAATTCAGCTATCGGATGGAGGATCAGCACCTGGCCCACATCTTCCTGGGGGTCCAGATCCACGGCCACCGCGATACCGAAGCCCTGGTGAGCCAGCTGTCCGCCGGGGGATTTCCCTGCCTCGATCTGAGCGGCAACGAACTGGCCAAACTCCACCTGCGGCACATGGTGGGGGGCCGGTTGCCGGAGACGGCCTGCCGGGAGCTCGACGGACGGGGACGGGAGCTGCTCTACCGGTTCGAGTTCCCGGAGCGGCCCGGGGCGCTGATGGCGTTCGTGAATGCCCTCCACCCCAACTGGACCATCAGCATCTTCCACTACCGCAACCAGGGTGCCGACGTGGGCCGCATCGTGGTGGGCGTGCAGGTGGCCGATGCCGATGCGGAGGCCTGGAGACGGTTCCTCGACGGCCTGAACTACCGCCACTGGGACGAGACGGAGAATCCTGCCTACCGCCTGTTCCTCGGCCCCGCCACCCCCCATGCCCCGGCGCTGGCCTGAGTCTGGCCAGCTGCGGTACGGTTCGGGCATCGATGGACCGACCCGTGAGCGTGTCCGGGCCTGTGACTGTTCCCGGGGGATCCCTCTCCCTGCCGGCGCGGCTGGAGGCCATCCTGTACCTCAAGGGGCGGCCCCTGCGCCTGGCTGAACTCACCGAGATCGCCTCCGCCGGCCTGGCCGTACCGGTGGGACGCGATGACGTGGAACTGGCCCTGATCACCCTGATGGCCGATTACGCCCACCGGGACACCGCTCTGGAGATCCGCCAGGACGGCGGGGGCTACAGCCTTCAGCTCCGCGAGAGCCTCTCGGAACTGGTGCGCAGCCTGCTGCCGCTGGATCTCTCCACGGCAAGCCTGCGCACCCTGGCCACGATCGCCCTGAAGAAGCGCATCCTGCAGTCGGACCTGGTGGAGTTGCGCGGATCCGGCGCCTACGACCACATCAAGGAGCTGCTCGCCCAGAACTTCATCGAGCGTCGCCGCCAGAGCGATGGCCGCTCGTACTGGATCAGCCTGAGCGAGAAATTCCATCGCACCTTCGCCGTGACCGCCCAACCCGGCGAGGCGGGTCCCGCCAGGGGCAGGACACCGCGGCAGGAGGCTGCATAGAGTCGGTGGGCGAACAACCCTGCCGCCTTTCCGCCGTGATGATCCTGAGCCAGATCCTTGCCGTGCTGGCGCAGACGCTCAGCATCTACAGCCTGGTGCTGCTGGTGCGGGTGCTGCTGAGCTGGTTCCCCAACCTTGACTGGAGCAACCCGGTGCTGAGCACCGTGAGCTCGATCACCGATCCCTACCTCAACGTCTTCCGGGGCCTGATCCCCCCCCTGGGAGGTCTGGATCTCTCCGCGATCATCGCCTTCATCGCCCTCAGCCTGGCCCAGGGCCTGCTGGGGGGCCTGAGCGGATCCCTGATGGGGGGCGGCATCGCCTTCTGAACAGGGCCCTGGGGGCTCAGCGGTGGTCACCGCTGCCGCCAATCCGCCCGCGCTCGGCCCGGCTGGCCAGCTTGTCCAGGTTGGCCTGGGCCAGGGTCTCGAGATCCAGGCCCAGTTCACTGGCCAGCTGGGAGACGTACCAGAGGACATCCCCGAGTTCGAGCGCCAGATCCTCGATGACGCCCGCATCGAAGACGCCGCCCCGGTCCCGCATCACCTTCTTGACCTTGTCGGCCACTTCCCCCGCCTCGCCGCAGAGTCCGAGCGTGGGATAGATGGGATTGGCCCCCACCTGGGGATAGCGCGCCGTGGTCCGCGCCTGCCGCTGATAGTGGTTCAGGTCCATCGGAGCATCGGGATCGGCACCATCGGAGGCAGGGACGGGGAAGGACCGGATGGTAGTTTCCGCCTGAACCTTCGGCTCTCCCGATGGCGCAGCCCGATCTGTCGCGTCGCACCAAGATCGTGGCAACGATCGGCCCAGCCACTGAGTCGCCCCAGCGGCTGCGGGAGCTGATCCAGGCCGGCGCCACCACCTTCCGGCTCAACTTTTCCCACGGCGACCACTCGGAGCACGCCGCCCGCATCGCCACCATCCGCCAGGTCGCCCATGAACTGGGCATTCACGTCGGCATCCTCCAGGACCTCCAGGGACCGAAGATCCGGCTCGGCCGCTTCGAGGATGGGCCGATCACCCTGGCCAACGGGGATCCCTTCGCCCTCACCTCCAGGGCGGTGAGCTGCAACCGCAGCATCGCCGCGATCACCTACGACAAGCTCGCCGATGAGGTGATGGCGGGCAGCCGCATCCTGCTCGACGACGGTCGCGTCGAGATGGTGGTCGAGCGGGTCGACATTCCGGAGCGGACCCTGCACTGCACCGTGGTGGTGGGAGGGGTGCTCTCCAACAACAAGGGGGTGAACTTCCCGGATGTGCAGCTCTCCATCCGTGCCCTCACCGACAAGGACCGCACGGATCTGACCTTCGGCCTGCAGCAGGGGGTCGACTGGGTGGCCCTCAGCTTCGTGCGCAACCCCTCCGACATGCAGGAGATCCGTGAGCTGATCTCCAGCCACGGCCACAGCACACCGGTGATCGCCAAGATCGAGAAATTCGAGGCGATCGATCAGATCGATGCGATCCTGCCCCTCTGCGACGGCGTGATGGTGGCCCGGGGTGACCTGGGGGTGGAGATGCCCGCCGAGGAGGTGCCGTTGCTGCAGAAGGAGCTGATCCGCAAGGCCAACACGCTCGGCATCCCGATCATCACCGCCACCCAGATGCTGGACAGCATGGCCGGCTGCCCCCGTCCGACCCGGGCGGAAGTGAGCGATGTGGCCAATGCCATCCTCGACGGCACCGATGCGGTGATGCTCTCCAACGAGACGGCCGTGGGCGACTACCCGGTGGAGGCCGTGGCCACCATGGCCCGCATTGCCCGTCGCATCGAGCGCGACTACCCGCGTCGTGCCGTGGACAGCCACATGGCCTCCACGATCCCCAACGCGATCAGCCAGGCGGTGAGCACGATCGCCCGGCAACTGCAGGCCGCCGCGATCCTGCCGCTCACCAAGAGCGGCGCCACGGCCCGGAACGTGAGCAAATTCCGGCCCTCCACCACCATCCTGGCCATCACCAACGAGGTGAAGGTGGCCCGCCAGCTGCAACTGGTCTGGGGTGTGAACCCCCTGCTGATCGGCCACCAGGACTCCACCACCAGCACGTTCACCCTGGCGATGGGCATCGCCCAGGAGCGTGGCCTGCTCAAGGAAGGGGATCTGGTGGTCCAGACCGCCGGCACCCTGGCCGGGGTGAGCGGCTCCACCGATCTGGTCAAGGTGGGCATCGTCTCCGCCGTGCTGGGCCGCGGGCTCGGCATCGGAGACGGTTCGGTGAGCGGCCGGGTGCGAGTGGCGACCAGCCCGGAAGAGGCCGCCCGGCTCGAGAGCGGCGAGATCCTGGTGGTGCGGGACAGTTCGGCCGCCTATCTCGACGCGATCCGCAAGGCCAAGGGGGTGATCGCCGAGGTGGATGGCAGCCAGAGCCACGCGGCCGTGATCGCGCAGCGTCTGGGAGTGCCGGTGATCGTCGGCGTGGCCAACGCCACCACCGATCTGCGGCACGGCGAATTCGTCACCCTTGAAGTGCGCGAGGGGGTGGTGCACCGCGGCGCCCGCAACCACACCCAGTCCGGGCGACTCGAGCAAACGCTCTGAACCGGATCTCTGGTGCCGCGGCCACCTGGCCATGATGGGGAGGCGCCGCCGACCTCCCCCATGGCCTCCAAGCTTCCCCTCGGGGAAACCGTGGGCATGGCCCTGACCACCTTGAAGGCGAACCGGCTGCGCAGCCTGCTCACCATGCTGGGCATCGTGATCGGCAACGCCTCGGTGATCACCCTGGTGGGCGTGGGGCAGGGGGCCCAGAATCTGGCCGAGGGGCAGCTCAACACCCTCGGCGCCAACGTGCTCTTCGTGGTGCCCGGCAACAACGACACCCGTCGCCAGGGCATCGAGAACCCCCGCACCCTGGTGCTCGAGGACGCTGAAGCCATCGCCGAGCAGGTCCCGAGCGTGCGGCGCGTGGCCCCCCAGATCACGCTCAACGAGGTGGTTCAGTCGGGGCCGCGCAGTTCCAACGCCTCTGTGTCCGGGATCACTCCCGCATTTCTGCCGGTGCGCCGGTTCGAGATCGCCCAGGGCCGCTTCTTCAGCCAGGAGGACGTTGATGGCGCCCGCAACGTGGTGGTGATCGGACCTGACCTCCGGGACACACTCTTGCCCGGTGGCTCGGCGATCGGACGGACCCTGCGGATCCGTGATCAATCCTTCGAGGTGATCGGGGTAACCGCCCCGAAAGGGGCCGTGTTCGGCAACAACCAGGATGAGGCGGCGTACATCCCGCTCACCACCATGGTGAGCAAGCTGAGCGGGCGGGACCCCACCTTCGGTGTGGTGCTCACCTTCATCAGTGTGGAGGCCAACGATGAGGCCAGCACCGGCGCCGCCAAGTTCCAGATCACCAACCTGCTGCGGCAGCGCCACCGCATCCTGCGGGAGGACGACTTCGCCGTGCGCTCCCAGCAGGACGCCCTCTCGATCGTGGGAACGATCACCGGCGGACTCACCCTGATGCTGGCGGCCATCGGGGGGGTTTCCCTGCTGGTGGGCGGGATCGGCATCATGAACATCATGCTGGTGTCGGTCAGTGAGCGCACCCAGGAGATCGGTCTGCGCAAGGCCGTCGGAGCCCGCAGCGGTGACGTGCTGCTGCAGTTCCTCGTGGAGTCGCTGGTGCTGGCGAGCCTGGGGGGCCTGATCGGCAGCGCGGTGGGTCTGGGCGCCGTGGCCGGGGTGGCCCGTTTCACCCCCCTTCCCGCCGCGATCGACACGGGGAGCGTGGTGTTCACCGTGGCGCTCTCGGGCTCGATCGGTCTCTTCTTCGGGGTGGTGCCGGCCCGGCGCGCCTCGAAGCTGGATCCGATTGTGGCCTT
This sequence comes from uncultured bacterium, assembly GCA_964352195.1. Classification (GTDB taxonomy): domain Bacteria; phylum Cyanobacteriota; class Cyanobacteriia; order PCC-6307; family Cyanobiaceae; genus CAYGQY01. The sequence goes on along the minus strand of CAYGQY010000019.1, from coordinate 895 downwards.
GAGGAGTCTGTGAATGGAACGGCACCGGAACAACCAAGAAATCCTTAAGAAGCCCGGACGGTGCCGTCCGTGACCAAAGGCCCCGGGGGGTTGATGGCTAGATGGTCATCTGCTCACGGTTTCCTCCCTTGGCCCTGCACTCCTGCGGTTATCGCAACTCCAGCGACCGCATGGTGATCCTCCGCTGCTGCGGGCCCGAGCAGTTCTATCTCGAACGGGTGGTGTTTCCGTTTGAACTGCTCAGCTTCCACGCCCCGGCCAGTTCAGAGGTGGAGATCTGGACCCATGGCATGGGGGGACCCGAGCTGCTCGAAACCCTCGCCAGCGCCGAGCTGCTGATCGAGGCCCCGGAACTGGAGGTCTGCCTGGGCCCGGAAACGGCCGCCTGAGCCGTTCCGTCCCGGTTGGGGGGGGGATCGCTTTACAGTCGGTAAGAATTTTCCTGAGCCATGAATCAGCGCTGGCGTCTGTTCGCTCTCTGGCTCCTGCCGATCGGTGTGGCCCTCTTCCTTGCCTGGCAGGTGCTCGGCAATGGAGGCGCCAGCCAGTTCAGCCCCGAAGGGCGGGCCGGCACCACCACGCCGTCGCGGAACACCGCGGTGGCCCGGATGAGCTACGGCCGCTTTCTCGACTATGTGGAGGCCGGGCGTGTGACCGCCGTGGACATCTTCGACGGAGGCCGCAGTGCCGTGATCGAGGCGGTGGATCCGGATCTCGACAACCGGGTCCAGCGGCTGCGGGTCGATCTGCCGGGCGTGGCTCCCGAGCTGATCAACACCCTCAAGACGCAGGGCATCAGCTTCGATATCCATCCCCCCCGCACCCCCCCGCCGGCCCGCGGCCGGCTGGGCCCCCGGCGGGGCCCCCGGCGGGGGCGCGGCGGCCAGCTCGTCCG
>CAYGQY010000018.1:0-12489 GCA_964352195.1 uncultured bacterium | reverse complement strand
CTGCGGCGCCCGCGCTGGGGTACGGCGCGGGAGCGCCTTGCCCTGGAAGACGCCCTGGACGGTCTCTGGGCCTGTCCAGCCTGTCTCGATGAGCTGCACGAAGTCTTCACCCTCCTGTTGGAGCGCACCGACCACCTCGCCCCTCCCATGGACTGGGAGCAGCCCGTGCCCCTGGCCCTTCACGCCCGCTACAGCCGCGCCGAGATCTACGCCGCCTTCGGGCTGATCACCGAGTCCCAGCAGACCACCGGCCAGTCAGGGGTGTTGTTCGATCGGGCAACCCAGTGCGACGTCTTCTTCATCACCCTCAAAAAGTCCGAGCGCCTGTTCTCCCCCACCACCCGCTACAACGACTACGCCATCTCCCCATGGGAGTTCCACTGGGAGAGCCAGAGCCTCACCCAAAAAGCCTCAACCACCGGTCAGCGCTACATCCACCACCACGAGCGCGGCAGCCGAGTGCTGCTGTTTGTGCGCGAGGAGAACAAGCGCGGCGGCGTCACCATGCCATTCCACTGCCTCGATTTTGCCGACTATTTGAGCCACTAGGGCGAGCGGCCGATGGCGATCCGCTGGCGGCTGCAGCAGCCGATCCCTGCGGCGTGCTATCCGGAGCTGGCGGTGGCGGTCTAGCTTGTGTCGAGATCCCTGTGCGCACGACAGGCCTGGAGCACCCATGCGACTTGCCGAGCTTAAGCAACTGGCCCCCCAGCTCCATGAGCTGCTTGCACGCCATGGCGCCAGCAATCCGGCGGTGTTCGGCTCGGTGGCGAGGGATCAGGCCACGCCCAGCAGCGATGTGGATCTGCTCGTGGACCTTCCGGGTGGCACCAGCCTTTTCGACCGTGTCGAGCTGAAATCAGCTCTAGAGGATCTGCTCCTCACCCGGGTGGATCTGATCCGCCGCCGCAACCTCAAGCTCGATCTCAAAGCCATGGTGGAGGCCGAAGCCATCCCCCTGTGATTGAGGCAAGAGATCGCCAGGCTCTGATCGATATCCGAGGCGTGCTGGATCGGGCTCTGGGCTACCCGATTGAAAACGAAGAGACATTCCTCGCTAAGGATTACCTCCAGGATGCCGTGATCCGTTGTCTTGAGATTCTTGGTGAGGCCAGCAAGCGTCTCAGCCCTGAATTGCGCAACCATCATCCCGATCTGCCCTGGCGGGCCATGGCAGGGATGCGCGATGTTCTGATTCACGCCTACGACCAAGTGGACCTCGAAGAGGTCTGGATGGCCTATCAGCGCTTTCCAGAGATCCGTCAGGGCATACATGCCATTCTCTCTCAATGCTGAGGTAGCCAGCCCCAGCGACAAGAAGGCAGACGTTGGTCGGCTCAGGACGAACAGCTGTAGTGCGACACGCCACCGGCGTTGAAGAATTCCCGGGGCTTTAGGCGGTCGTAGGTCGCCTCCAGCTCCGGAGACAGTTCGTCGTAGGGATGGCTGAACACCTCCTGCAGCTCCCTGACCAGGCTGAAATCACCTTGCGCCGCCTGTTCATAGGCCGGTGCGATCAGCCATTCGCGCCAGGTGATTTTCGGGTTGACGCGTTTCATGTCTTCGGATGTCGTGTTGGTGTCGCCGCCTTCCGTGAGGCGATCCCGCCAGCGTTGCAACCAGCTGTCCCATTGCGCATCGAGCTGCTCTGAACTGGGCAGGTAGAAGCTCTCCTTCAAGCTGGAGAGTTGCTCTGGAATCTCAGACAGCCTGCGGAAGAAGATCGTGTAGTCCGCCTTGGAGAGCACCATCAGCTCCATCAGTTCATTCACCAGCGTGGCGTCATAGCTGATCAGGCCGAGCTTCCTGGCCCACATGGCCTCGATCTCCTGGGTCATCGCCTCTGCAAAGCCCTCCCGGATCTGATCCAGCCGCGCCAGTGCTTCCGTGTTCCCTGCAAGCACCGGCCGGATGGCTGACCAGAACATCTGATAATTGGCTTCGGCCGCCATCGGTTGGTTGAAGAAGCAGAAATGCTCGCCGCCGCCGGTCCAGGGCTGAAAGCGGGGATCGAACAGTTCGCAGAATCCGAAGGGGCCGTAGTCAAGGGTGTAGCCACCGGCGGAGCAGTTGTCGCTGTTGAAATTGCCCTGGCAGTAGCCCACCCGCAGCCAGTGGGCCACCAGGGCGGTGAGCCGCGCGCGGAACAATCGCGCCAGCTCCAGCACCTGCTCGCTGAACTCCAGACCCGGATCAATCTCCGGCCGGTAGTTCCGCTCGATCAGGTGCATCGCGATCATCCGCAGCTCGTGTAGCGCCTCCGGATGGGCCTCGCTGCGGGCACGGCGGGCGAACAGCTCCAGCTGGCCCACCCGCAGAAACGATGGCGCCACGCGGGTGGTGATCGCCGCCGGGTTGTCCACCAGGATGTCGGGATCGAACGACCGGGAGTTCGGGGAGTACCAGGGCCGGCGCACGGTTTCGGATCGGGACCCATAGAGCGTCAGCGAGCGTGAGGTGGGCACCCCCAGGGCGTGCATGAACTCCTGCGCCAGAAATTCGCGCACGCTGGAGCGGAGCACGGCGCGACCATCGGCGCCCCGGCAGTAGGGCGTGGGCCCACCGCCCTTCAGTTGCATCTCCCAGCGCCGGCCCTTGAACACGCCTTCGAACACGGAGATGGCCGGGCCATCGCCGTAGCCGTTTCCGGTGCCGAACGGGCACTGCTGGATGTATTCGCTGCCGTAGATCGAGAGGGCATAGCCGGTGGCCCAGCCGAACGGTCGCATCGGCGCTTGGGCCACGCTGATGTCGCCGGAAAACAGGCGGCGGAACTGGTCGTCGTGGGCCAGCGCCTCGCTCAGGCCCAGGTCACTGAAGAGGGTGGTGCTGTACGCCACCAGCTCCGGCGCTGGAATCGGGGTGGGCGTCACCGGCACGTAATGACCGGAGAACACCTGGCGGGGCTGGTGGTCGTGGCCGTCTCCGGTGGCCTGGGGATCTGCCCGCAGGACATCCATCAGCGAATAGTCGGCCCGCTGGGCCAACTCCGCGAACGTGGTGGTCGTCACTGTTGTCGGCACGGGTCTCGCGGGGTATTGAGCTGCCTGGGCATAGCCCTGACGCTGAGGGCCCCATCCTGGCGAGCCTGTCGCCATCAGCGGCGACCTTGCCGGTGTCAGGCCGGTTGGGGGAGCGTTCGAGCTGAAACGTGGCCGGCGCCTGACGGCAGGAACTGCTGGTCATCACCCCAGGCACGAGCGAGTCCCTCGCCTCCGCCACCAGTCCTACCGGTCCTGCGCCCTGGCCCTTGGCCCCTCCGTTCGTTGGCCTGGGGCTGGCGCCTCCAACGAGAGCCCCGAGAGCGAGCGGCCCATGGCGATCCTCCGGCTCAGGGGCGAGGGCAGCCAACAACTGGCATGAAGGGAGGGCTCACGGCCGTGATCGAATCCGCTCCCGAGGGCGGTTTCTGGGCCATCTGCCTTGAACTGGCTGATCGCGAGGCGGATATCACCAGAGGCCTGCCCACGGACGCCTTCCGTGTTCCCACTCCCTCTCGATGAATCCGGCAACGGGAGTGATTGAAGCGGTTCCACAGCACACGGAGATCAAAGAACCGCTTGCAAAAAGATCCTGCGCAGCCTCAGAGCCGATGGATGAAGGGCTGCATGGCCGTCAGGCCCGCACAACAACACCATCCCGTGCTTGGAGTTCCACGGCTTGGCTTTTGCCGATGACGGGAGCCCTCCTCCCTCCTAGCCGCAGACCATCGCCAGATCTCGCCTGTTTTCTGGGCGCGGTGCCGGGCCTGAGGTCGTAGACGGGGCTCAGCCACCGGCTGCGGGGAGCCGCTGGAAGGCGCCGTACATGCCGGTCACCTCTCCCTTGGCGTCGTAGGTGACCACTTCCAGTGCATTGGAGCCATCCAGCGGCATCGCCAGCTGGATCACGGCATCCCCCGTGCTGCAGGGTGTGGGCCTGAGCGTGAGCCGGGCCACTCCGAACACCAGCTCCGTCGGCTGGCTGGGCGGCACCAGCTGATCGGGATAGCGGCCGTTGCGGCCCCAGGGGAGGTTTTCCACGCTGTAGTCACTGTCGCAGAGGCCGTTGACCTGGTTGCCCCAGCGGATCCTGTTCGGTTCCACTGTGAGCACATCGATCACCGCCAGGCCCGCCGTGCTCTGCCCCTGCCAGCGGCCCAGGAAGACGTTGTCGGTGGTCCAGCCCGGCGGTTTGGGAATCACCGCCTGGGCGGAACGCCAGAGCACCTGCAGGGTGTACTGCCCCTCCCGGTTGAAGCGGAGGCCCTCGCTGCTGTTGCTGCGCGTGTAGGTCTGGCCCTGCTCAGCGCTGGCGAAGCGGAAAGCCCAGGCACCGAAGCGCACGTTCACGTTGCCCTGGCGCTGACTGAACAGGCACGGCCCCTGCTGCACCGGGATCGTGGGGTCGTGGCGGCTGAAGATGCAGGTGGCTTCGGTGCTGTCCGCCAGCGCCGGTGGCGCTGATCCAGCGGAACTGAGGGCCAGGGCCAGCGGGAGCAGAGGGGACAGGCGGATCGGCACAGGCGGAACAATCGACAGCTTCGTCAAGCAACAGTGAACGGAGGTCAGGCAACCTCGGCAAGCGGCCGGGCCCATCACCCCTGCCAGCGCCAGGCGCCACGCTCCAGGGTGGTCTGACCCTGCACCACCGTCGCCAGCGTCAGCCGGTCGAGGGGGAGCCAGCACCACATTCTGCAGGGAGCGGGAGCCGCTCACGGCGAGGTGGCGGATCGTCATGACGTCGGCGCCGGCAGGTCAGTGAGGGCTCAACCCCCGTCGCCGAGGAAGATCAGGGAAGCCCACACGGCACCAGGTGCCCTGGTGGTTGGTCGTGCAGGCCAGCTTGTCGAGGGTGTCACCCGACGCGCCCATGCCGGCGATCGCAGCGCCATGACTGGGTTCGGCGTAGAGGGTCACGGTGGGCTGACCGTGACCGCTGGGCTTCACCTTGCTGTGGAAGCTGTGATCCACGGCTGCGGCCAGCTCGATGAGCTCGAAACGGCGGTGGCCGCTCATCAGCCAGAGGCGACCCTGCTCATCGCGCATGGGGCGGTTGTCGGTGGTGGGCGGGCCGGCCGGCACGAAGCGGAAGCTGGCACTGCCGCTGAAGCTGATCTCAAAGCCGCCTGGGCCCCGGGGCCTGATCATGCAGGTCTGCTAGCTGCTGTTCATCCAGCAGTCGACGCTGATGGCAGCGAGGGTGAGGGCGCGACAAAGACCCATGGCGGGTGGTGAACGCGGGCATTCTGTGGTCGTTGATGCGTCAACGCTTCCCTCCGGCCAGGGTCACCGCAGCGCTCCCACCCGAGACGGCGATCAGGGGCTGTCAATCCGGTTGTCCCGCTGAAGCCGTGTCACCCTGGCGACTTCGAGCCCCAAGCCGCCTTTCCCGCCGGACTGCGCTCCATCCACCACGAAGCGCGCGGCTCGTGGGTGCTGCTCGGTACTGCTGCGCGGAAGCCTGCGGCTCCGTGCGGGAACACCGCAAGCTCGCAGCCGATTCCTGCGGCGTTCGATCCGGAGCTGGCGGCGGCGGTGAGAGGCACGAGCGGAGAGCTCGATCCGGCATCGGACTCCACATGCCCTGGGGCCCCTGCAGGAATGCCATGGACGTCGCCATCGAGCCCAGCGAAGGACAGGCCTTCGTTCTGGCTGAGGCGGCCCGGCAGCGCAACGTGCCCCGGGAGGACCCGGCTGCCGCCGCCATTCGAGGTCTGCTGAGCCTCCAAACCGCCGACGTCGAAGTCGCGGCATCGAGGGTGCAGGCCAGGAATCAGGGGCTTCCTGGAGAACGTGGCCTCGCTTGGCTCTTCCCGGCGTACCCCCGGGAAGCCGGTGATGATGACGCTACACCGCCAGGGCCGAGATTCGGCGCCTCCTGGGGAAACCTGCTGGGCTCAGGGAAGGAGGTCTCCGGCGATGGCGCCACCGGCGGGAGATGCGGGCAGCAGGGGGGTGGGATCGACCGCCACCAGATCCTGAGGGTGCCGTTGGCGCAGTTCCAGGGGCTGGCCGGCCCCCACCCTCTCGGCTGGCTCCACCGAGGCCTGCTGCAGGTGGGCGTAGAAGCTCGACCAATCCCCACCGTGATCGATCAGTACCGTGAGGCCGTAGCCATCGATCACGGCCACCCGCTGCACCCGGCCGGCCTGCACGGCCAGCACCGCGGTGCCCTCGGGCGCGACCGATCCAGCCCCAGGGGTCCTGCTCCGAGGCCCCGACGGCCCGGGCTCGGCATCGCCGGACCCGGGGAACCGGCGACGGCCGCCCAGGCCTGGCGGCTGCGCTGCCTTTCGGCAGGAGCGCCGGCAGCTGCCGGCCGGAGTGACCCTGGCCTACGGCGCCGATCGTGGGCCTCCTGCCATGCTGCTTCCACCACTGGCAGCCCTGGAATGACCAGCACGGGGGAAGCGATCCGCTTCTCCGATGGGGCGGCCTACGACCGCTTCATGGGGGTGTGGAGTCGGCTGGTGGGGAGCGCCTTTCTCGACTGGCTCGCGCCCGCGCCGGATCGGCGCTGGCTCGATGTGGGCTGCGGCAACGGTGCCTTCACCCGGCTGGTGGCGGAGCGCTGCGCCCCTCGGGCCCTGGAGGGCGTGGATCCCTCCGAGGCCCAGCTCAGCTTCGCCCGCCAGCACCCGGCGCTGGGGGGCGCCCGCTTCCAACTCGGGGATGCGATGGCCCTGCCCTGCCGGTCCGACGCTTTTGAGATCGCCGTGATGCCCCTAGTGATCTCCTTCGTTCCCGACCCCGCCCGCGCCCTGGCGGAAATGGTCCGGGTGGTGTCCCCCTCCGGAACGGTGGCCGCCTACGTCTGGGACATGGCCCACGGAGGGTTCCCCTACCGGGATGTGCGATCCGCCCTGGAGGAGATGGGCCGCATCCCGCCGAGGCCGCCGAGCCCGGATGCCTCCCGCCAGGAGAGGCTGGAGGAGCTGTGGATGGGCTGCGGGCTGGAGCGGATCGAGAAGCGGCAGATCTCGGTGCAACGCACCTTTTCCGGCTTTGCCGACCTCTGGAGCACCCTGCTGGACGGACCGAGCGCCGGGCAGACCCTCGCCACCCTGACGGAGCAGGAACAGCTACGGGTTCAGGAACGGCTGCGCAGCCTCTGGCAGGCGCCGGGGGAGGAACCGATCACCCTCACGGCCCGGGCCCATGCGATCCGGGGCACGGTGCCGGACCGGCCCGAAAGCAGGGCCAGCGGCAGCGTCAGGGCCGCCGGAACCGTCGCAGCTCCCAGGCCGTGAGCCGCTGCTCAGCGTCGTGGAGCAGGCTCACCTGGTGGAAGTGATCGGCGTCGAACCGGCAGCCCACCTCCAGCCGGAAGGCCCCCGGCGGCAGCTGCTCCGGCAGGGAGCAGAGCAGGCCATCGGCGAAGCCGGCGTTGAGGCTGCCGCAACAGAAGCTGTCGGGGCGGAAGGGCTCGCACGACAGCGGCTCCGGATCGGTGGCGGGCCAGTGATGGGGCTCGAGGCGCTCCAGCTGGCCGGGCCAGCCCTCCTGCTCCGCCAGCACCGCCCGCCAGTCGCCGGCCGGGGGCCGGGGCGGATCGGGCCGGGGCGCCAGGCTGCAGCGGAAGGGCACTACCCCCAGGCTCCGCAACCGCCAGCCGGAGGCCCCGGCCCGGCCGGGCTCGGGCTCCGGCTCGGGCTCCGGCCGGGCGTAGAGCAGCACCAGCATCGAGCGGGCCCGCCCCCGGAACAGGTTCACCTCATGGCCGAAGCGCGGTTGCCGCGGATCCACCGCCAGGCTCGACTGGCCGGCGGCACCACGGAACTGCCAGCACTGGCCGCCCCGGTTGTAGCTGGCGCGGGAGAGGGGCAGCTGCCGCCGGCCCTCCGGAGCGAAGCGCAGGCCACGGCCGTCCCAGAGGCCGGTGTCGGCGTCCGAAAAACGGATGGAGTAGCAGGTGTCGGCCACCGATGTGCTGGGCCCGGAGAGATCCAGCGCGCCGCTGGCGCGGCGCTCATACCAGTGGCTGGGGCCGCACCAGCGGCCCTCGAAGTTGAGCCGGTTGAGCTCCCACTGGCGGTCGTGGCCGGTCATGCCCCCTAGCTTGCCGCGCACATGCTGGGCCCAGATGCGGATCACGATCATCGGCTGCGGCTACGTGGGCTCGGCGCTGGCACGGCACTGGCGCGCCCGGGGCCGGCACTGGCTGCGGGTCACCACCACCCGGGCGGAGCGGGTGTCCGAGCTGTCCAAGCTGGCCGAGGCGGTGCAGGTGCTCGACGCCGCCAACCCCGACGACCTCCAGCTGGCGCTCCAGGACAGTGAGGCGGCCGTGTTCTGCCTGGCACCCACCGGCGACAGGCCGGTGGGTGCCGACGGCTACGAGGCCACCTTCCTGCGCCCAATGGAGGCCCTGGCGGCCGTGGTGAGCCGCCTGCCCGGACTCCGGCAGCTCGTGTACACCAGCAGCTGCTCGGTGTACGGCACCGCCGACGGCCTGCTGGAGGAGGACACCCCCCTGCAGCCCCGCGACCGGCACGGCGAGATCCTGTGCGACGCCGAAACGGTGCTGCTCGGCTGCCGCGCCCCCGGCCGCCGCGTCGCGATCGCGCGCCTGGGGGCGATCTACGGCCCCGGGCGGGACCTTCCGGAGCGGTTCCGTCCCCTGGCGGGCCGGCGCCGCCAGGGGGATGGCGCCGCCGTCACCAGCTGGATCCACCGCGACGACGTGGTGGCGGCCCTGGCCCATGCGGTGGAGCCGGGCCTCGACGGGGTCGTCAACCTGGTGGATGACGCGCCGATCCGCGTGCGCGACCTGATTGATCTCAGCTGCCGCGCCGCCGGCCTTGAGCCGGTGATCTGGGAGGCCGAGGCCCCTGCCGACGCTGGGGCCGCCGGCGGGCGCCGGGTGTCCAACCGCCGGCTGCACGCCCTGGGCCTCCAGCTGCAGCACCCCCGGCTGCCGCTGCTCGACGGGATGCCGGCGGAGCCTCCCCGGTAGCCTGGCCCCCAGCCTTCGACCGTCCCGCCGATGCGTTCCGTGCCCCTCCACCTGCTGCCCGGCAGCGACCTGCGCCTGGCGCTGGAGCAGCTGGCAGTGGAGCACGACGCGTCCGGATTCGTGCTCGGCGTGGTGGGCAACCTGTCGCAGGCCGCCTTCCAGTGCCCCGGCAAGCCGGACCCCACCGTGCTCCAGGGGGAGCTGGAGATCATCACCCTGCAGGGCACCCTGGCCCCCGCCGGAGTGCACCTGCACCTGAGCCTTTCCGATGCGGATTGCCAGGTGTGGGGCGGCCACCTCGAACCCGGCAGCCTGGTGCTCAAGGGCGCCGACCTGCTGGTGGGGCTGCTCGACAGCCCGCTGCCGGCTCCCGCTCCGGCTGGTGTGGACGCCGAATCCAGGGCCCAGGCAGCGGCTGGCCCCGCCGAGCCGCGGGTCACGATCGCCGTGCGGCACGGCTGCCCCTGGTCCTGGCGCGCCCTGCGCCTGCTGCGCGGTCTGGGCATTCCCCACCAGGTGATCGAGCCCGAGGGTGAGGGCAGCGTGCCCCAGGTGTTCATCGACGGGGTCCTGCTCGGCGGCTACGACGCCCTGGCCGAGTCCCACGGCAAGGGGGAACTGGAACCCCTGCGCCAGGGATGACCGCGGGGATCTCCCCCCTGCAGCTCTCCACCCTGGCGGACTGCGCCCTGGTGATCGGCGGCTATCCCCGCTTCCGCTACGACGCCCGCGGCGGTGGGGGCAGCGGCGAGCTGGGGCCGGCCGCTGCCGCCGGGGGGCGATCCCTGCGGTTCGAGCCTGCCGCACTCACGATCCCGCCCCTCGAGGGGCGCAGCACCCGCCTGCTGGGCCTCCCCCTGCCGCCGGGCCTGCGCATCGCCATCGAGCCGGAGCGGCTGACCGGCTGCCTCGAAGCCGCCGGCGGCGCGCTGACGCTGCGCTTCACGGCCCGGTTCCTGTTCTCGCTGGGTTCCCTCTACCGCGCCCCGGCCCTGCGGGTCGACACCGAACTGACCACCGGGGCGGTGTCCAGCCGGCGGCACCGGATCCGTGGCCAGCCCCTGACCGCCGACGGCACGGCCCGGCTGGTGGGGGTGGCCACGATCGAGCCCTGCGGCGAGGGTTGGCTGGATCGCTTCCTGGGCCTGCCCGATGAGGCCCTGGCGACGCTCCACTGCCGCGTCAGCCCGCCGCCTGGGGACGCGTCCCGCGCGGCACCACCTGCAGACCGATCGGAGCCAGGGCGATCAGGGCCAGCTTGATGTGCTGGATCCCGAAGGGAATCCCGATGATCGACACGAAGCAGGCCAGGGCGGAGCCGAGGTGGCCGATCGCCAGCCACCAGCCCGCCAGCAGGAACCAGATCACGTTGCCCACCAGCCCCAGGGGGCCGGTGCCCAGGTCGGTGCGGCCGGTGAGCTCCCGGCGGCTGATCGCCTCGTAGCCGAACGGCCAGAAGGAGAAGTTGCCGATCACGAAGCAGGCCCGCGCCCAGGGCAGCCCCACGACCGTGATCGCGGCCACCAGGCCAGCCAGCCACCAGCCCAGCCCCATCACGAAGCCACCGAGCACGAACCAGAGAACGTTGAGCAGGAAGCGAAGCATGGCTCCAGCCTGGCGTGGATCCGGCCCCCAGCCTCTCACCGCTTTCGTCGCACGGTCCTGGGCGGGTGGAGGATGGGACGGGCGAATCCAGCGGTTCCCGCTGGAGCTTGGCAGCCCCTGTAGCCACGGGCACATGTTGCAATCAAATTTTACGTACCAGATTCGGCCCGCTTCCGCTAGGCTTCGTAAGCTTCTTTAACAAAAAGGATCGACTGCGCATGTTCACGCTCGAGAAGGCCGCCCAGATCTTTCCTGACACCCTCTCGGCGGACGCCGTTCCTGCCATCACCGCCCGCTTCCGGCTGCTCAGCGCCGAAGACCAGCTGGCCCTGATCTGGTACGCCTACCTGGAGATGGGCAAAACCATCACCATCGCCGCCCCCGGCGCCGCCCGCATGCAGTTCGCGGAGCTCACACTCGCCCAGATCAAGGGCATGGGCTTCCCCGAGCAGAGCCAGGTGATGTGCGATCTGGCCAACCGGTCGGATACCCCGATCGGCCGCACCTATGCCGCCTGGTCGGTGAACATCAAGCTCGGGTTCTGGTATCAGCTCGGCGAATGGATGGCCGCCGGCCTGGTGGCGCCGATTCCCCAGGGCTACCAGCTCTCCGCCAATGCCGCCTCCGTGCTGAGCTCCCTCAAGGGCGTGGAGCAGGGCCAGCAGATCACCCTGCTGCGCAACTTCGTGGTCGACATGGGCTACGACCCCGCCAAGGGTGAAGGCCAACGGATGATGGAGCCGGTGGTGGCCCCCACCCCGGAAGAGCAGCGCACCAAGGTGTCGATCAGCGGGATCGATAACCCCACGGTGATCGCCTACATGGATTTGCTCAACGCCAACGACTTCAACAGCCTGATTGAGCTCTTCCTCCCCGACGGCGCCCTGCAGCCCCCCTTCCAGAAGCCGATCGTCGGCAAGGAGGCCGTGCTGAGCTTCTTCCGCGAAGACTGCCAGAACCTGCGGCTGCTGCCCGAATCCGGCTACGCCGAGCCCGCCGATGGGGAATTCACCCAGATCAAGGTCACCGGCAAGGTCCAGACCCCCTGGTTCGGCGCCGGTGTGGGCATGAATGTGGCCTGGCGCTTCCTGCTCAGCCCCGACGGGAAGATCTATTTCGTGGCCATCGACCTGCTCGCCTCCCCGGCCGAACTGCTCAAGTTCGCCCGTTGAGCCTCGCCCCAGGCAGCGGAGCCGCCCCGGACGCGGGCGGCACCCGCACCGGCCTGGTGCTGGCCGCTCTGATCCTGCTGGCCTGGACGGCCAGCCTCGTGGTGCTGCTGCCAGCCGACCGGGCCGCCCTCCCCGGCCCGCTGCTGGCCCTGGCCGTGCTGATCCGCTCGGTGCTCCACACCGGCCTGTTCATCGTCGGCCACGACGCCATGCACGGCCTGCTGCTCCCGGGCCGACCCCGGGCCAACCACCGGCTGGGGCAACTGGCCCTGGGGCTCTACGGCTGCCTGCCCTACGGCCTTTGCCGCGCCAACCACATCCGCCACCACCAGGCCCCCGGCACGGCCCACGACCCCGACCACCGGCCCGATCCAGACCGGGGGCCGCTGCGCTGGTACCTCCACTTCCTGGCGGGCTATCTCTCCAGCGGCCAGATGGGGCTGCTGCTGGCCTTCTGGGGCCTGCTGATCGGGGCCGCGGCGGCAGGGTCCGGCCCCGGGGCCATCCGGGCCGGCCTGCTCCATGGAGTGCTGTTCTGCATCCTGCCCCTGCTGCTGAGCTCGCTGCAGCTGTTTGTCTTTGGCACCTATCTGCCCCACCGGGATCGGGCCGGCACGGGCAACCGTCACCACGCCCGCAGTCTGGAGCTGCCGGAGTGGCTGTCCCTGCTGGCCTGTTATCACTTCGGCTACCACTGGGAGCACCACGAGTTTCCCTCGAGGGCGTGGTTTCAGCTGCCCCGCAGGCGTAGTCCCGGCGACAGCCCCTGCCTCCG
>CAYGQY010000017.1:0-12963 GCA_964352195.1 uncultured bacterium | reverse complement strand
CATCCATTCTGCTGCAGGGACTCTCAGCGCGTGCAAGCGCCCCAGCCAACCAGTCGTAGCCATGGATATCAATGGCAATCCATGGGAGAGCCGGGCCCGATGGGCAGCCTCCAGCTGCTCTGCTGGACTGAACGCCACCGGATGGTGGAGCCTCCCCGATCCGGGTTGTTTCGTTCGAGCCCGCAAGAATGAGGGCATGTTCAACCGGCAACCCCGGGCTGGCATCGAAGTGGGTGATCCAGAACTTGTGTACGGCCCAAGGGTCTGGCGATCTGACTGCTGACCAGACGCGGCGGCCACTCAGACGGCCGGATGCTGCTCGAGCCAGGCGGCGATGCTGCTCAGCATCCTCAGCTCCCACCGGACCCATCCGGGGGTCGATCGCGTCGGGCGGGGCCATGGCTTGAGCGAGCGCTGGAGAACTCGCCGCCAGACTCCCCGAGCTCGGGGGGCGCAGCAATCAGCAGCGGTGAACTCACTGGCCTGAGCCACCTGGGCGCCTCTCAGGACTGTTCGAAGTGAGCGGCGACCTGATCATGGCCATCCTCAGCTCCGGTTGTGGGATCCGCTTGATGGGGAGTGATTGAGCATCAGAGTCTGGGTGGGGAAGGGAATCTCAAGGCCGTGACGCTCCAGGGTGGTGATCACCCGACGATTCAGATCATGGAGGCTGTCTTCAAAGGCATCATGACTGTCGTGACTGGAGCTGAACTCAAGCACATGGTCATAGCTGAATGCAGCAATGCGCTCCAGTCGACAGGCCTTGAACACTAGCGCTGGATCCTCCTCGACCACCTTCTGGATCAGTGAAGGGATGCGCACAAGCTGATCTGAAGAGGTGCCATAGGCGATGCCGATCTGCACCTCGGAGAGCTGGGCGCGCTCCACCAGTTCCTCCAGCTGGAGCAGCAGAACCTCCCGGGCTTCGAGATAAGCGGGCCAGCCATGGAGCTCCACCGTGGTGAACACAACCAGACTGGGTGGCGACTCAGCATTGCGCTCGAGACTCACCAGTGGATCCTTGAACAAGGAGCGGGCAGTGAGGTTGCGACGGGACTGATGCAACAGCTCTTCAATCTGAAACGGAGACCACTGACCCTCCAGCTCAAGGCGAACCTCCAGCCCCTGCATCGGTGGACGGTCACTACTCAGGCCCCGGTGCGAGAAATTGATGATGGTCGCCTCATCAGCCACCGAGTTGGGAATGGTGACCCGACTCTCAAACGTCTCAAGCTCAAGCGAGCGTAAACCGATCCGTGTCACAAAGCCGAGATTCTCTCCCACCCGGCAGAACTCTCCGACCCGCAGCGGTCGGTCGGTCTGAATGGAAAGACCGGCGAAGAGATTCCCCAGCAGCTTGGAGGCCCCAAGACCGATGGCCAGGCCGGGAACCGCGGAGAAGGCAAGTACGCTGCTGGAAGGAAGTCCAAGAAGGATCAGCAACCTGTAGAGCAGCACAACCGCCACTAGGCCGCCAAGGGCGCGGCACAGCGGCATCACAAAGTTGCTGACGCGCTGCAACCGCAACTCAGATCTGACTCCACGAATCCTCACACCCGATTCAGAGAGACTGCGGCCGAACGCCTCAAAAACAAAGAAGACAAAGACACCAGCCGAAACAAACCAGACGACATAGAGACCATAAGTGATCACCGCCAGAGGCAGACCTGTGAAATTGACCACGTCGTCGATGAAAATCTCAGTGATGCCCGTGAGCGGAAGAATGGGCAACACGATCAACACTCGCTTCCAAGCCACGCCGTCTCGGTTCCAGATCTCTCGATCACGGTCTTCAGATGACCGCTCCCGGTAGCTGAGTATCAGGAGACGGGAGAGCCAACCAAGGAGAAGCAGATAGACGAAAAAAGCGAGGGAAGCACAGGCAATCTGAAACAGCGTCTGGTCACTGATCGGGATTTCAATCAGATCGCGTATTGGCATCGGCAGGGCCAGATACCAGCTTGGAGGAACGAGATATCCAGGGGTATAGATAAAGTCTCGATAGAAAGAAGGCGTCGCAAAGGGCTGGTCAACTACAGGAAAGCCACGAATCTCTTGATACATTTCAGCGATCGAGGAAACCGTTTGCTTGGAGAAATGATAGTTCTCATTATCTTTGTCAGTTGACAATGCCGACGTCAGCGTGATGGCCGTGCCAGGAATCCTCCAGGCATCGGATGGATTGGTTCGAGAATCATTGATTCGCTTGATCCCTGCTGCATCAGGTATCTCAATCGGCTGCCGGCTATGCGTGAAGACATAGTCGAGGACATGTTTGAGCTGAATGGCTGCTTCATCAGCCATATCGACGCGAATACTCTGCGGGAATCCTGAGGCATCCAGAGCCTTCACAGCCAATCGAAACAGCAAGTTGGTGTCATCAATCTGCTCCCGTCTCTCCTCCGGCGAGAGGCCACCGTCCTTGAGGAATTCGACCCGACCGAGACGATCGGCCCTCTGCCCGACCTCGGCCATCACGGCATAGAAATTGATCAGGGTGGCGCGTGGGCTGTCTCCCACCACCTGATCGAGGACGACATCAGACCAGGAGAGAGCCGCCCGCTCAAGGTCGGAAAAAAAGGGTTGCTGCTGGATCGCGATCAACGAACTCATCGGGGCCCGTTGAGCAGCTCCCAGCTCCCCTCCAGCAGGTGCTGCCGCCTGCACGGGCACCAGGGTCTGAAGGGCAAGCAGCAGACCGACGATCCAAGCAAGCAGCAGACGACCCGACGGTCTCAGACGAATCCGCTGCATCAGCGCCAGGTGCGATCAGGATCGCTCCATGCTGACAGCAGAATGGAGCGACGCACCCCAGGGCTGGCTGCCACCATCTCCCTCGACATCTCCATCTGCCGCAGGGCTGGGCAGCGAACCTTCCGCCGTAGTTCCGAAGATCCATCCTCTCCTGTATCCCATCGACGGCCGAGGCACAGCCAGCAGAGTGGAGTGCTGGAGGGGAACAGGGGATCTCAACCTCAGAGAACGACGCAGACGCGGTCAACAGAATGCTGGAAAAGAAACCATTTCAGCACGTCTGCAAGCCGAGAACAAAGCCCTCCCCTGGTGATGCTGGCTCTGGATGGGAGACACTCCCTGGAGAGAGCTATCCCCCTAGGACAACCACGCTCGCGAAAGCAAGAGCTGTCATCAAAGCAAGGAAGGGAAGGGGCGCACTGCAGCTCAACAGTGGTCTTGCAATGCCGATCCTTGTCTTGACACGTCTCTCTCAGCAGAATGATCGATGGATGCCGTTCCCGACCGAGAAGGACAACTCGGCGCCATTCGAAGCACCATCGTCAGTGACGTTCCAGCCCCTACCCCGGGCTCCAGGGGGGGAGGAGTGCGCCAAACCCCACTGTTCAGTCTTGGATTCACAGGGAAGGCCCTCGCCGCCCCCTACCTCATCCCATCTCTAGCCGCTGCAGAGGTCACGTCATTGGCGAGGGACTTTGCATCTCACCGGAGCGCGTTGTCGTCCCTACCCCCTTCGAAGCAGCGGCCTCTTCCACTGAACAAAGCAGCCCGGGATTGATCACTCTGATCTCGACGATGAGGCATGGGCCGATGAGGTGCGACATCAGACCATCCTGTTGTCAGCATGAATTCTGATTACAATGCAATCAGCCAGAGAATCCAGGCAGAAATGATCTGAACGACGAGAGTTCATGCCTTGAGCAACATCCATCATCAGCCTGGCAAGAGGATGGACATCCAAGGAAGTGAGTCCCGCTCTTCCATGCAACAATCCACAGGAGGGGAATCAGAAGCCAAGGCCGCATCGGGCCTTCCTGGGGAGTGAGGATCAGCGAAGGCGTGGCCTGCACCCGTTCCATGGCAAGCCTAGATCCGTTGGCGGAACTGGATCATTGAAGCGGCGTGGCGACAGCAGGCTGGCCGGCGTGTCCGTTCTGGGTGCGTCCCCCCGCCGGGGCCCCAGCTCCTGGCCATGCCAATCTGGCCAACGGGACGGAAAGGAAGAGGAATAGAGACGCCGCTCAGTAGTCAATCCGGATGAGTTCATCCAGTCGGAAAGGCTGGCTCTTCTCCGGTTTGAATTCCAGTGCTTGATTCAGCTTCCTGCCCTCAACCTCCACGTCATAGCCCGTGAGCTGGGGGTCGCAGCCTTGCCGGTGGAGGATCCGGCGCTGCTCCTCCACCTCGGGGTCCGACCATCGCTCCGGAGCATCGTCCAGCTGGTTCAACAACTGCCTGGAGAGCTGCATGCACTCCTGAGTCTGGGCCGCCCCAGGCAGAACTGTCACGGTCAGGGTCATGCTGATGATGACGGCGAAATGCTTCAAAGATCTTTAAGCCATTGGTGCCATCCTCTCAGGTTCCAGGCCTGACCCGAAGCGACCGGAGAGGCTCCCTTTGGGAGACGGGACTGGACATTGCCCATGCCACACGGTTGCGATGGTGCCCACCGGCCGCCGCTGGTGTGAATCAGCGCCGGTCGAGGGAACCGTCCCAGCTTGATCCTGAACGAACAACCCGATCCCTGCCCCGGGGCCTGAATCGATCATGTCAGTCCTGCTGGAGAAGGCAGACTTGCCACATAAGTGATGATTTAATTCTGATCAGATTGCCTCTCAGTGTTATGCTATTGGCGCATGACTGCCATTCTGCAAGTGCAGGCAGATGCCCATACAACCGAACGCATCCGCCAGATCAGGGTTGGGGCGTTGGGGGTCACGGACAGGTGGTAGGCTGTGGAAAGCAGGTTGATCTAATAACGGGAATCGGTCTTCCATTCAGCTGATGTCTTCCATGTGGATGCATGCAACCTGTTTCCTGGAGTTCAACTGCCAGGTGGCGACACCGTTTCTATTCATGCTGCGCCCACGCAGCGGCTGGCAGCAGTGGATCGCCAGAGAGCAATACCTGTTGACGCCCAGCGTATCGGCCGTTGAGTTCACCGATCCCTTCGGCAACCTCTGCCAACGACTGGTGGCACCGGCCGGGCGATTTTCCGTTCGCACAGCGTTTGACATCCAAGCTGCCGAAGCCTCCGACACAGCTCCTGGAGCCCCCTTCGTCGAGGTGCAGCAGCTGCCGGAGGAAACCCTGCCCTTCTTGCTGCCCAGCCGATTCTGCGAATCGGATCGCTGCAGCCAACTCGCCTCCTCAATCGTGGCTGGCCGAGCTCCTGGGTATGATCAATGCAGCGCCATCGTGGACTACGTTCGTCAGACCACCGCTTACACACCGGGCACCGGTCAGCGGATCGTGAGTGCCTGCGAGGTCAACGAAATGCCCGAGGCCGTTTGTCGGGATATGGCCCATTTGGGGATTGCCTGTTGTCGTGCCCTCTCGATTCCGGCACGCATGGTTGTGGGTTATCTGGAACATCTTCAGCCGATGGACCTTCATGCCTGGTTCGAGGCCTACGTCGGCGGACGCTGGTACACCTTTGATCCCACCCAAGACAACGTCCAGGGGGGCCGCGTCGCCGTCGCCTACGGACGCGACGCGGCCGATGTGGCCATCTACACGCAGTTCGGGGATCCCGTCGCGTTACTCCGGATGAACGTCACCCTCGAGCGCATCGCGGCACCGTCCTCCTGACGATCGGTCCTCCTGAACATTCGTTGATGCCGCCCCTCCTGGGGCCAGACCAGCCGTTCTGCCGGGGGAACTCGGCCCGACCAGCGCGAGGGCAAGCCGACGGCCGATGCCCGCTGGCGGGGCGGATCGGGCCGGGGGAACACCGGGCTGAAGGGGTTGCCGGGGGCGTCTGGGAACGCGAGCCGGCTGGTGCGCCGCTGGGGAGGTCGCGGTCGAGGGCACCTTGAGGGGGCAGATCCTCGTGCCCCCTCGCCAGGGCCGGCTGACGGCCCCCGTTCCCGCTGAAACTCAGCCCAGATCAAAGCGATCGAGGTTCATCACCTTGCTCCAGGCGGCCACAAAGGCCCCCACGAAGAGCTCCTGCCCATCCTGGGAGCCGTAGACCTCGGCCAGGGCCCGGAGCTGGGACTGGGAGCCGAAGACCAGATCCACCCGGGTGGCGGTCCAGCGCACGTCGCCCGTGACCCGGTCGCGGCCCTCGAACAGGTCCGCGGCCTCGGCCACGGGGGCCCAGATGGTGCCCATGTCGAGCAGGTTCACGAAGAAGTCGTTGGTGAGCGTCTCGGGTCGGTGGGTGAACACCCCATGGCGCGACTGACCGTGATTCGCGTTCAGCACCCGCAGGCCTCCCACCAGCACCGTCATCTCGGGGGCGCTCAGCGTCAGCAACTGGGCCCGGTCCACCAGCAGCTGCTCGGCTGGCGCCGCGCCGGTGGAGGCCCGGTAGTTGCGGAAGCCATCCGCGATCGGTTCGAGCACGGCCATCGAGAGCTCGTCGGTCTGCTCCTGGGAGGCGTCCATGCGGCCGGGGCGGAACGGCACCTCCAGGGCACACCCGGCAGCGGCAGCGGCCTGCTCGATCGCGGCGCCACCGGCCAGCACGATCAGGTCGGCCAGCGAGATCCGCTTGCCGCCGCTCTGGGCCTGGTTGAAGGTCCGCTGAATCGTCTCGAGGATCTCCAGGGTGCGCGCCAGCTTGGCCGGCTGGTTCACCGCCCAGTTCTTCTGGGGTGCCAGGCGGAGGCGGGCTCCGTTCGCCCCCCCGCGCTTGTCGGAGCCGCGGAAGGTGGAGGCTGAAGCCCAGGCCGTGGAGACCAGCTGCCCGATCGAGAGTTCCGAGGTGAGCACCCGGGCCTTGAGCGCGGCCATGTCCGCCGCATCGATCAAGGGATGGTCGAGGGGGGGGATCGGGTCCTGCCAGAGCAGCTCCTCCGCCGGCACCAGCGGACCGAGGTAACGGCTGCGCGGTCCCATGTCGCGGTGCGTCAGCTTGAACCAGGCCCGGGCGAACGCGTCGGCGAACTGGTCCGGGTTCGCGTGGAACCGCTCGGCGATCGGCCGGTAGATCGGATCCATCCGCAGGGACAGGTCCGTGGTGGCCATCATCGGCGCGTGCCGCCGGCTGGGGTCGTGCGCGTCGGGCACCAGGGCCGCCGCGGCGGGGTCCGGGGTCGTCCACTGCCACGCCCCGGCCGGGCTCCGGGTGAGAGCCCACTCGTACCCAAACAGAGTGTCGAAATAGCCGTGGTCCCACTGCACGGGGTTGGGGGTCCAGGCCCCCTCCAGTCCGCTGGTGATGGTGTCAGCCCCCTTACCGCTCCCGAACGGATTCAGCCAGCCCAGACCCTGCTCCTCGAGGCTGGCACCCTCCGGTTCCGGCCCCAGCAGATGGGAGTCGGCCGCGCCGTGGCATTTACCGAAGGTGTGGCCACCGGCGATCAACGCAACCGTTTCCTCATCGTTCATGGCCATGCGCGCGAACGTCTCCCGGATGTCGCGGGCGGCCGCCAGGGGATCCGGCTGGCCGTTGGGCCCCTCCGGATTCACATAGATGAGGCCCATCTGCACGGCCCCCAGCGGGTTCTCCAGCTCCCGGTCTCCGGAGTACCGCTGGTCCCCGAGCCACTCGGCTTCGGGGCCCCAGTCGATGTCGATTTCGGGCCCCCAGACATCCTCCCGTCCGCCGGCGAAACCGAAGCTCCGGAACCCCATGGATTCGAGGGCGCAGTCTCCGGCCAGGATGATCAGATCGGCCCAGGAGATCCGCTGGCCATACTTCTGCTTGAGCGGCCAGAGCAGGCGACGGGCCTTGTCGAGGTTGCCGTTGTCGGGCCAGCTGTTGAGGGGCGCGAAGCGCTGGGTGCCTGAGGCGGCGCCGCCGCGGCCATCGGCGATGCGGTAGGTGCCGGCGCTGTGCCAGGCCATCCGGATGAAGAACGGCCCGTAGTGCCCGTAGTCGGCAGGCCACCAGTCCTGCGAAGTGGTCATCAGGGCGAAGAGATCCTGGCGGAGAGCCTCCAGGTCGAGCGACTGGAAGGCCTCGGCGTAGCGGAACGCCCCGCCCAGGGGATCGGCCTGGGGGGAGTGCTGGTGGAGCATCGCCAGATTCAGCTGGTTGGGCCACCAATCCCGGTTGGAGCGCTCACCAGCCCGGGCGGCGGTGCGAATGCCATGCAGGAACGGGCACTGGCCCCCAGTCTCTCCGGCAGGTCCGCTCATGGTGTTCTCCGGTGGCCACAACCCGTGGCAACGCTCAAGGCGATCGAAATCCATCGAACCACGCTCTGGATTCCAGTTCGGGGCCCGGATTGAAAACGTTGCTGGAGAGCACCGGTCAGCAGCCACTCCCCCGACGGCCGGTAGCGTTGGGGTCATCCAGCTTGCCGGGCTTGCCATGGTCACCGTTCCGCTGGTCCAACTGGCGACGGCAAGCGTTCTGTTCGCGGGGGTGTTCCGCCGGATCGGGCGCCATCCCGTGCCGGTGGCCCTGATCGCCCTGGCCGTGCTCGGGCTGGGCATCTGGATCGGCTACAGCCTCGGATGGCGCAGGGCGATGGCTCGCCACCGCGACGGGCTCTGAACCGAAGCGCTCAGTTGGCCGGGAGAACGGGCCCCACCGGCGGGGAGGACACCCGTTTCACCCCATCCGCTTCGCTGACGGTGAGCACCACCATCAGCGACTGACCCACATCCTCGGAGCCGGGCGCGTAGGTCGGACCGCTGGCCGTCTCGATCAGGACCCAGCGCTGACTCGCCGGGCCGCGGCGATACCAGTGGAAGGCGCCGGGCGGGGGACCCTCCATCCCTTCCCCCTGCAGGCTGGCGGTGAGCAGGGCTCCCTCGGCCGCCTCGCCGTCCAGCACCATCGCCTGGAGGCCCTCGATGCGCTGGCGGACGGCGCCTTCGATCTCGAGATCGTCGGTGATGCCCTGCTGGAGCACCCGAATCTGCTGCTGGGGGTCGGCCGTGAGGCCAGGAACGCACTGCAGGGTGCCCCCCACCAACCGACAGCCCTCCATCATCTGGGCCCGGCCCACCGACGGAATCAGCCCCATCAGCAGCAGGGACAGGCCAGCGGGCAGCAGGGGGAAGCGATCACGAGCATGCATGCCTTGGAGTGGCGCCACTGGGGCCAAGCTATCGAGAGGGACCGGGGATGACCATCGTGGCCGGCTGAAGGACGGTTGCGATCCGGGCGCGCGATGGCGAGGCCGGTGCTCCCGTGCTTACGGTGAAACCGGAGGGCTCCGCAGCCCCCGTTCCTCCTTCCCGAGCGGTGCCATGCAGACCCAGGACCTCGAGAACCACACCAACCTCTACGCCGAGGAGGGCACCATGGTGATCGGCGAAACCAACGCCGATGCCCAGCGCCACGCGGTGCTGGCCGTCGGCGCGATCGCGCTGATGGTGGCCGTCCTCGGGATGGCCCTGATCATCACCTGAGCCGTGCCGTCCCCACCCAGGCGTCACCCTGTCGCTGAAGCCCCATCGCAGGCTGCCGCTGGAGCGGTGCTGGGCAGGGTGGCCATTGCTGCTGCTGGCTCTGAGCCCACGGCCCTCGCCCTCGAGACCCGGTCCTGCGAGCAGCTGAGCCAACGGCATGCCCAGCTGGAGGCGGCAGCCGTTCGAGCCGTCGCCGGAAGACACCGGCCCGATCCCGTCTGACTCGGCCGACTGGACCTTCGATGTCGGCGCCCTGCTGCGCTGCCGGAAGGAGGCCGAGCAGGCCGTGCAGCAGAGCCGTACCCCCCTCCACCGATCCAGGGGTGGCTTTGCCTTCTCCACCGAACAGGGAGCCCTGAAGAGCCGTGCGGCGGGCCGGGTGCTCCTTGAGATCGACATCAGATCCCGCCCACGTCCCTCCTGAACCCCCGGGAGGTCAGCGCTGGGCAAAGCCCTCGCCATGCCGCGACAGCGGCGCCGGTACGGCCATGGAGGGGTTCAGCCCAGCAGGGCTGGCAGATCGGCGATCGAGGGGATCACGGCGGCTCCGGCCGGCAGCCGCTCCAGATCGGCGGGTTGAAACTTGCCGGTGCGCACGAGGCAACCGGCCAGGCCGACCGCCATCGCCCCGGCCACGTCGGCATCGACGTCGTCGCCGACCATCAGGCAGCCGGAGGGGTCCCCATCCAGCTGATCCAGCAGGGTCCGGAAGAAGGCGGCCGAGGGTTTCCCCATCACAATCGGCTCGATCCGGGCGGCCCAGGCCACGGCCTGAATGAAGGGGCCGGCATCCAGCTTCCACGCGCCGCCTTCGCGAAAGCAGCGGTTCATGCCGATGCCGATCAGGGGAGCGCCCTGCCGCACCAGGTCGAAGACCCGGTTGAGCGCCGCATAACTCAGTCCATCGCGGGCATCGCCCAGCACGACACAGTTGGGATCAGGCCCCTCGAGGTCGGAGAACAGGCCGGCGATCGCCGGATGGACCAGGCAATGGGGCCGCAGGCCCCGCTGCAGTAGATAGGCCCGGGCTGCCAGGGGGGCCGTGAACAACTCCCCAGGCCGCACCTCGAATCCCATCCGCTCGAGATCGGCCAGGATCATCGGCGCACTTCTGGTGGCCGTGTTGGTGAGGAACCGCAGGGTGGTTCCCCTCGTCCTGGCCCACTCCACCAATTCCCGCGCGCCGGGGTAGGGCGATTGGTCCTCGTACAGGACGCCGTTGAGATCAAGGAGCAGGGCGTCCATGCCGCACGGACCGGCCACCCCCGCGGTGCCGGTGGACGGTGGACGGCATGCTAAGGGGCCGAAACGATGGGCACCGGGCTGCGCTGGAAGGGGGCATCCCCCCCGGGGCTGGGATCCTCAGAGGACCTGACCCACCATCACCGCCGCCAGGGCCGAGAAGAGGGTTATACCGAGGGCCGTGAGGGGATTCTGGCCCTGGGCGACGGCGAAGGTGGTGATCACACCGGCACCGAGGCAGGCCACGGCGATCTGGGTGGTGACGGCGGGACGATCCATGGCAAGCCGGATGACTGCACGGAACAGTAAAGATCGGAAAAGGCCCAACCCCTGTCGCGCGCTGGTTTCTTTACCCGGCGTCGGGCTTCGTTACACCGCGCAACCGGGAGGCCGGCCGGGCCCTGCCGGTGCTGGCCCATCGCTTGAGGGCCTCCAGCTGCTCGCGGGCAGTGCGGGAGAGGGGAACCAGATCGCTGGCGGCGGCGATCAGATCGGCTTCCCCGAAGTCCCGATGGGACCCGAAGGCCAGGTGCATGGCCTCCACCACGGTCTGCTCCAGCTCGGCGCCGGAGAAGCCGGCGGTGCGGTCCACCAGCACATCCAGTGGGATCCGGTGGTCGGGGCGGCGGCGCCGCAACTGCAGATCCAGAATCGTGCGGCGCTCCGCCCCGTCGGGCAGATCCAGCAGGAAGATCTCATCGAAGCGACCCTTGCGCATCAGCTCCGGCGGCAGGGTCTCGACCCCGTTGGCCGTGGCCACCACGAACACCGCGGAGCGTTTCTCCGCCATCCAGGTCAGCAGGCTGGCCAGCACCCGCTGGCTGGTGCCGCCGTCGCTGCGGCTGTCGCCGCCGAACCCCTTGTCGATCTCATCGATCCAGAGGACACAGGGCGCCATGGCTTCGGCGCGACGGATCATGTCGCGGGTCCGGGCCTCGCTGGCCCCCACCAGGCCCGCGAACAACCGCCCCACATCGAGGCGCAGCAGGGGCATGGCCCAGCTGTGGGCGATCGCCTTGGCCGTCAGCGACTTCCCCGTGCCCTGGGGGCCCACCAGCAGCACGCCGCGGGGCAGCGGCAGACCGTAACGCTCCGCTTCGTCACTGAAGGCCAGCCGCCGCTGCTCCAACCACAGCTTGAGCGCCTCCAGACCACCGATGTCGGCGGGGCTCGCTTCGGTGGGGCAGTACTCCAGCAGCTCGCTGCGGGCGATCGACTGGCGCTTCTCCTCGAGCACTTCGGCCAGATCCGGCTCCCCCAGCTGGCCGCGTCGGGCCAGGGCCCGGGCCGCCACCTGGCGGATGCGCTGCTCGGTGAGGCCGCTGCAGCAATGGGTGAGTTGCTCGAGCACCCCGGACGCGAGGGGATGACCGCAGGCGCCGCCGATGCTCTCCAGCAGCGAGCGGATCTCCGTGGCCGTGGGCAGGGGCAGATCGAGGATGGTGAGGCACTCCTCCAGTTCCCGGGGCACCTGCCATTCCGGAGCGGTGATCACCACGGTGCGCGGCTTCTGGCGCAGGCTGGCGGCGAGATTGCGCAGCCGCCTGCAGATGCCGGCGTCATCGCAGTAGCGGTGAAAGTCGAGCAGCAGCAGGATCGCTGACTGGGATGGGGGGAGGGTCTCGATCGCCTCCAGGGCCGCCATCGGGTTGCGCACCGCCTCCCCCACCCGGTTGGGGAGCCCCTGCAGACCCTCGACGAAATCCCAGCGCAGCAGCAGGCGCTGGCCGAGCCGCTGGGACGCCTCCCGCAGCAGGGCCTCGATCCGCTCCTCCTCGGGACTGCGGATCCAGAGGATCGGCGCGCGGGCCCGGATCAGCAGATCGAGCTGGTCGGTCCAGGCCTCGCTCATCGCAACGGTCTCAGGGATGCCCAGCGGGGGTCGATCAAGTCCCCCGCTGCTCCGGCGGCCGCCGGGGAACCGGGCGGACGACATGGACCGGGACAGGCCGGGCCGCAGTGGTTCCGCAGGGGCAGCTGCAGGCTCAGGTGCTCGAAGAGCCAGCGGGCCGGATCAAAGCTGCCACGGGGATCGAGCTGGTCACAGAGGCCGTCGTCGAGCCCTTCGAGATCGAACGGGTCGGCCTCCCCCAGCCCGATCAGCTCCCGGGTGCGGAACGCCAGGACCTGGTGGAAGGGCCGCAGGCAACGGTCGCAGCAGAGAGTGATGCTCGTGCTGGCATCGCCCTCCACCTCCAGCACCTGGCCGGTGTGGCGCACGGCCAGGGTGCCCCGCACCGGGGTGAGGCTGGCCAGTTCGTCCAGGCGCTGATCAACGCGCCAGCGGCGGCCCTCGGCCAGAAGCCGGAGCTCCTGGAGGGGCACCGGCTTGAGGGGGCGGCGCGGGTCGGGCTGGGGGGACCGACTCCGCTCCATCACTTCTTGCCCTTGGGCTCGAAGGGCAGACGGCCGCCGCGCTCGCCGATGCCGATG